>JAJZZZ010000042.1 GCA_021797265.1 Thermoplasmata archaeon | reverse complement strand
GTTACATTTCGCTGGTTAGGGGGCACATGAGGCTCAATGTGGGCAAATATGGCACCCTAAAGGTTGGAGAAGAGGAAATCTCAGAGGTCAACGATGAAGTTGACATGAGTGAGAAGGAATACGAAAATACCTTCAGAGGCCCAAGGAGAACCGGTGGTGGCGGAAACTTCAGGAGAGGCGGAAGCGGCGGCGGTTACTACAACAACAATAACCAGGGCGGAAGGGGAAGACCCCCCAGAGACGATTTCTGAACAATTCCCGGTTAAGGGCTTCTCAGCCCTTTATTCTTTTTTTCTGATCATGGAACATTTCCAGAATTTCCTGTGTGCTTGTTGAATCTTCAGGCTTCTTGTCCTGGCGCCATTTACCTGTAAATCTGGGGAATCTTATGGCTAGACCAGCATCCTTTTCAACTTTCCCGAATGCACATGAGTGCACTGGGCTCACTGTAATCTCGGAACCAATTATCTCCATCACGAAGTACGGCTCTATCCAGACGTCAGGCTGCAGGAGTGATTCTACCCTTGCAGGCTTATCCGGCAGTATGTGGTCCTGGAATTTTGCCGGAAGCGCAAACAGCACATCATCTGTAAAGCCTGTGCCGAGCTTGCATATGGATTCAAAAACATCGGTCTCCTTGTTGTACGTTGCCATGAGAAGTGCGCCATAAGTGCCCTTTCTCCTGCCATGGCCGCCAAAAGCTCCGATCACCGTCAGGTCAAGCGAATCCTCAAACTCAGACTGATAGTCCCTCTTGAGCTTGATCCAGAGCCACCCTCTGGCCCCTGCACGATATATGGACTGGTCAGTCACATTCTTGGCAACAACCCCCTCGCAGCCGGAATTGATGGATTCATCGAAGAACTTCTGAACCTCCTCAGGATCATCCGAAACAATCTGTGTTGCGGTCCTGAAGGAATCATTGGGGGTGAAAAGACCTTCCAGTATACGGCGCCTCTCCAGATACGGCTTTCTGTGCAAAGGTTCCCCGTTGAGGTATAGGACATCAAAAAGGAACACCACCAGGGGCACGTCTGCCTCCAGTTTTTCCAGATCATATTTTCTCCCTCTCCTCTGGGAAACCATCTGGAAGGGATACAGCTCCCCTGTTTCCGGATTATAGGGGACAGCTTCTCCGTCAAGGATGCATGATTCAACTGAAAAGGTGGACTTAAAGTTCCTTGCTATGTCGGGAAAATTAGACGTTGTTTCCTCGGTGCCCCTGGAGAAGATCTTCACCTGGTCACCATAATAGTGAATCTGTGTTCTCATTCCATCATACTTGTATTCAAAGGCAGCCCTGCCACCCATTTTCTGCAGTATCTGCGGTATATCGGGAAGCCGTTCTGCCAGCATCACCTTGGCGGGCACCATGGGTTCCGGCCCCACATTGATAAGTTCGGATTCACGCCCGCTGGACAGCAGGTCTGCCACATAGCCTATGTCAGGGTGGAAACTGTATGCTTCATCTATCTCGGCAGATCTGTCTGCTGTGGAGAAGGCATTAACCAGGGCATCCAGTATGGTGGCGTCGGATACTCCAAGCCTGAGCTTGCCAGTGGCGATTCTTGTAATGTACTGTGCGTCATCAGGTGTTCCATTAAGAAGGAGGTCCTGGAATATCCTGATCTTGTTCTTCACGCTGCCTTCTCCCTTCACAGAGGCAAGCTTCAGCAGCGATGAGTGGACCGCCTCAACAGTCAGATCATGGGAAAACAGGGAGTTCTGGGACTTGGCCGCAGCAATCTCCCTGGCTACGGACCCAAGGTCCCCGGTTTTCATGAACATCCCGTTGATTTCATCATCCGTCTTGCCGGATATGCCTGAAAGTGCTGTTATAATAAGCTTGTCAGCAAGGCCCAGTTCTATGCCAAGGTAATCTGGTCCGAGTTTCCCTTGGATCAGGTATGTGAGGATTCTCAGGTCCTTTCCTGCTTCCCTGAAGAGATCAACAAGTATCTGGGTAAGCTCCAGCCTCTTCCGTGTCCCGGAAAGCTGGTTGAATTTCTCTGAAACGGCTGAGAATAACACTGTTGATTATCTGGAATCAGTATTAAAGAATGGCTGTCTTCCGTATATTTCAGATCTCAGGTAACCCAGCGACATGTATCCTGCGGATACGCAGGCCGCGCCTATTGCCCCTATTGTTATCCACGAAAATGCGTAGTTTGAATGGTCATACACCAGAGAGAAAAGCAGCGGGCTGAATGAACCTATGATATTCTGCACAAAGTTAACGAATGAAAGGGCGAATGAGACCATGCCTCGATCCTTTGTACCTTCGGCTGTCAGTGTGTAAAGCATTGACAGCACGTTTACCGTCAGTATTCCAAGAAGTATCAGCAGGAGGAAGAGCAGGATGAAGCTGGAGGTCATCCATATCACCGCTGTGAATGCGCCTACCATGAGCGCCCATGCGAGGAACATGAGGATCCTCTTCCTGGTCCTGCCAAAAATGTAACCTCCAACAATGCCGCCCACGAACCCTATGATCAGGTATGTGGTGCCAAGGACGCTTGCAACATTTGGTGACATGTGAAGGCCGGTTTCGGCATAGTATACAAAGAGCTGCCCTATGACGGTTTCGGAAAGTATGCCGGAGAGCGCGGCAATGGGCAGAATCCATATTAGCCTGGACCTCAGCACCTCACCGGCCCTGCTGAAGACCCTTGCTCCGAATGTGCTGGTTTTTGCCCCCCTGAGAATTATGTAGTTTTCAACCGCAAGTGCTATCATAATGCCTCCGGAGAGGAAGAGAGGAGTGCGCCAGCTGAATGCCTGGTCCAGGAAATCCCAGCCGATTATTCCTATTCCTCCTCCAAGATTGAATGATCCGTTGAAAAGCCCAACGTGGAAACTGTATTTGTCCTGAGGCACTATCTCGGAAATCATTCCCAAAGCAGGGGAAAAAAACATGGCAGACCCGATGCCTGCAAACAGGCGAGAAGCGAAAAGATCTGGAAGGTTCTGGGATAACCCGGTTGCAATAACTGCGGCCCCAAGTATGGTTATTCCCAGGGACGATGTGGCCCTGTTTCCTATCCTTGAGGCAAGGAGGCCTCCCACCAGTTGAAACGTTGAGAGGCCAATGTAGAATGCAGTGGTCATTATGCCAAGCTGTACCAGGGAAAGATCAAGGTCTCTGGATATGTACTGAAGGCCGGGGGCAATGTTGAACCAGTTCAGAGCATAAACGGCCCTGGATGCATTGATAGAAATGGCCTGCGCCCTGTACCCCATTCAGAGGGCATCATTTTCTCATATTACTACTTATTCCTGTGATTCCAGTGGCCAGCTGCTGCGAAACCCATCCGCGGAACTGGATTTCATTCAACTTTCTGCTGAATGCGGCAAGTTTTGATCTTCCCACAAGTGGGCTGAATGTTATATCCGGATATCTTACGTCCATCAGTATGAGGGGTGCTGCCGCAGCGATCTTTGGAAAGCGGTCAGTGGAACTGAATGGATCGCGTATCTCTCCGGCAGCATTGCTTTCAGCAACAAAGGCAATGATAGTTCTGATCTGGTTCCAGAGAAAGCTTCTGGCTGTGAAATCGATCAAAAATGTCCCTCCTTCCTCCCTGAGGTCAATGGACTCTATTGTCCTTACTGGATTTCTGCCGTCCCGCCTGGAGTAGGCAGAAAAGTCATGCGTGCCAAGAAACAGCCTGAGCTGCGGAAGAACAAGTTCTCTGTTGGGCATGTCATCCCTCCGCAGAATGTAACGGTACGTCTTGTTTTCACAGTGCCGAGGATTGAAGGTTGCAGGAACGTTGCTCCAGGAGTGGAACACCATGCTGTCAACCATGGAATTCAGCGAACCTATTATCCGGGGAGCCGGGAGATCGGTCTCAACAGTGAACACGTTCGACAGTGCTGAAACTCCCCTGTCGGTCCGGGCAGCACTGTGTATATCGGCGGATGTGCCAATCCTCCCAAGACATTCCGATATTGTGTCCTCAATGCTGTTTTCACCGTTTCCGACCTGGAATCCGCTGTAGTCCCATCCAAGATAGCCGAACTTTATGGCGATCTTCATTTTCTCTGGTATATGGCAACAGGTATTATTTACGCATAGCATGCTCCCCGGTGATAGTAATAGCCGGGTCAGGCGTGGCTGGATCATATCTTGCAGGGCGGCTTGCCGCAACGGGAGTTGAATTCAGGCTGTATGACCCCAAAAAACCTGGATTCAGGATTCCATGCGGTTATGCAACAAACGAAGTCACTTTCAAGAAATATGCAGGGCTTGCAGGGTTGGATGGCGATACATATATCCAGAGGAGGGCTGGTTCGGTGATAATCACAGGCGAAGGGATGCCGGAATTGCACTTCCCATCCACAGGACTGTGCACAATAGACAAGAGCCGGTTTGAGGGTGACCTTGTTTCCACGGTCCGTGTTGAAAGGAGAATGGCGCCACTGCCGGGAGAGGATGACATACTGGTGGATGCCACCGGGATTTCCAGGCATTATCTTGGTGCGGCCCCAGAAGACTTCACAATGCATACAACCGAATATCTGTCAGGATCAGCCAGCCATGGGGAATTTTATTTCAGGTATTTTTCCGGAGGACATGGCTATTACTGGGAATTTCCTCTTGAGCAGGGTTACCACGTTGGTGCAGGCTCAGATTCTGCGGTTCTCATAAGGAAAAGTCTGGAAAACATTGAGCATTCAGCCATCATGGCCAGGGATTTAAGGCTGAGGCCTCTTTTCAGCAGAATGTTCAGTGGAAGGGCAGTGGGCGTCGGGGAATCAATCGGTACTGTGAGCCCCATTACAGGTGAAGGCATCCTCCCATCAATTGAGTGTGCGGAATTACTGTTCCAGACCATATCCCATGAAACAGATTTCCAGGAAATAAAGATAAAGTACGGAAATGCCGTAAGAAAAAAATTCGGCCACTACGAAAAGCTGTTCTCACTCCTTATGGATGCCAGAAGGGGGAAGATGGCAAAGCCTGCCAGTCTTGCAGTTATACCGGCGGTGAAGAAAGACTTCCGGAATTTCGGCATTGACCTTGGCATTGTCCGGGTTTTGAAGGAACTTCTTATCAGATAATTCCACCATCTATGGGTATCATTGCATCTGTTGTGGCTCCAAAAGCATCCTCGTTTATAAGTGCAAGGACCACATTTGCAACGTGATCGGGCAGTACCTCTCTTCTCAGCAGATTCTGTGTCTTGTACTGCTCCACTGTCTGTCCCTTTGCTTTGGCTCTGGCTTCAAGGACACCATTTTCCCATATCTTGGACCCCCTGAATATCTTGTCAGGATTTACTATGTTTGCCCTGATTCCATATTTTCCACCTTCCTTGGCAACATAATGGCAGACATGGGCGGCAAATGCCTTGGTGGATCCGTATGACAGCATTCCTGGGCCTGGATTTGTGAGATTCTTGGTTATGTTGAAAACCATGTTGCCCCCCATGTTCTGTGCCTTCATGATCTTGAATGCCTCACGTGTCATCAGAAATGTGCCTCTGGCATTTACCCTGTAGTGGAGGTCCAGGTCCTGGACGGTTGTATCTTCAATAAGGCTGCTCTTGAGCACACCCGCATTGTTGAACAGCACATCCACGCCACCGAACTCCAGTACTGCATTCCTGTAAGCTTTCTCCACTGCCTCTTCGCTGGAGATGTCAATGACGGCGGGGATCACCGGATTTCGGGATTCCGTTTCCAGTGTCTTTGAAACGCTGGTGACATCCGGATCAAGATCACAGGCGATCACCACTGAACCGTTCAGGGAAAGTTTTCTCGCAACCTCCAGTCCGATTCCACTGGCCGCTCCTGTGACCACCGATACATGGCCCTCAAGGGGGCGTGGACGGAATTTCTTCAGCTTGGCCTCCTCAAGCGGCCAGTATTCCATTTCATACGCCTCCTTCCGGGATATGAATGAGTTGCCTCCAAGCCTCATTGCCCTGGCATTCACCAGCAGGGAGTGCCTCATCTGATCCATTGCAATTGATGCTTCTCTGGAATTTATGCCGGCTGTAACAAGGCCATATCCTCTTATGACCATGCATGACGGATACGGGTCATGCATGGGGAATCCCCTGACATATTTTCTGTACTCTTCCTGGTATTTTTCTGCATATTCGTCAATCACATGAGTCGATTTTGATACGTCGTCAATGTAGGCATAATCAAACTTTGTCCTTATGAGCATATCTGGAGTTGCAGGCCCGTTGGTAGCCAGCTTCTCCGCCTCGCCTGACATGGATATCTTCAGCGATGCCTCATCCGTTGCAATCTTCAGCACCTTTTTGGTTGATCTGGACAGAAGTCCGCGGATTGTGGGAAGCAGTAGTTCCACAGCTGCGGGATCAACCCTGTCATATTTCTTTGGAAAAAGATCTGTGCCTTTCAGTTTTTCGCTGATATATTTCTCTGCTGCGGACACTATCTCCATATGGCGGTCGTAGCTCTCCCTTCCGCTGTCGCCAAAGGTGAAGAGGCCGTGGCGTGAAAGCACAATTCCCTTTATTTCCGGCCCCATTGATTCTATTATCCCCAGAAGGGCCCTCGCGAGCTTGAAGCCGGGGGGGATGTAGGGAATCACCATTACATCCCCGAGTATGTTTTTTATTTCTTCAGGCTTCATTGTGGTGTTCGTGATTGAAAGTATTGCGTCAGAATGCGAATGATCTACATAGGCGTGCGGTATGAAGGCATGCAGGAACGATTCCACGCTCGGAGAGGGCTCGGATGGATCCACCATGCTCTTCCGCATGTATGCAACCATTTCCTCATCTGACATTTCCTTGATCTTCATCGCGGCCAGGAGGTCATCCATCCTGAGGCCGGTGAAGCCACTCTCAGTAATGGTGGCAAGATCGGATCCGCTTCCCTTCACCCTGAGGACATGGATATCCCTTCCTGTGTGATCCCTTTCCGTGACCTTTACGGAGGTGTTGCCGCCCCCATGCAGCACCAGCGAGGAATCCCTGCCCAGAAGTCTTGAATAATAAACTCGCTCTTCCAGCGGTGAGTTGAATGTTCTCCCTTTGCGTTCTTCAGCCATGCTGCCGAAATGCCTGATATGTTTAATTAAATATCGAAAGAGGAAATCCGGGGGGAATGACTGAAATATTCATGATGAGGGCTTCAGCATAATGACCGGCCTGCCGGGCCATGCGATCTTCTTCCCAGGCACCGGAGAATTCTCACTGATATTGACCTGGCACTGGAAGGTCTTTTCAAGATAGTTGAGGCTGTCCCTGAGTATGGCTGCCTCCCCACTGACGGAGGAGTCGATATTCCTTTTGTTTTTCATGTAATCCCCGATAAAAGGCTTCAGGCGTGGCGTCGCTTCCGATACCCGGTTTTCTGCCAGCAATGAAGCCAGTTTCCTCATTTCACTGCCGCATACGCTGATTTCTATGATTGCAGGGTCTATTGATGTTGCCTTGATTATGTCCCTGATATCCTGTATAACCTTCTGCAGGTACTTTTCTGCAGACAGGATATCATTGTCAACTGGCCCCGGGTTGTTTTTATCCATGATTGCGGTGCTCACAAATCCTTCTTTTCCCATGGATTCCCATAGCTCTTCACAGGTGTGTGGTATCACTGGCGCAAGCGCCTGTATCCAGCGGTCCAGGATCCGTGAAATGGCATATCCTGTATTTCCACCTCTCTGTTCCACATACCTGATATCATTCATGACCTCATAGAATATGGAGATGATTGCGCCCCTCAGATCGAAATTCTCCATTCCCTGGAAATATTCCCCGAGATGCTGGTTGAATCTGGACTCGAACCAGCTTTCTATCTGGGTTGAGATGAACCCGGGTTCATGCTGGCGGTTGGAAACAAGGGCAAGGAACGTCTCATACTTCTTCCTTACAGCCTGGATTTCGTCTTCATTCCAGTCAAGCGTTGACGCAATATCTGCATTGACTGCAACAAAGAGCCTGTAAAGATCGGCCGAATAACGGTGTGATATCCTGAGAAGTGATATTGCATTTCCCTTGCTCTTGGATATCTTGGCGCCATTTGATATTACAAGCCCGGATATTATGAGGCCCTTAGGTTGCAGATTCTCTGGGAACAGTGCGGCATGGTTCATCACATAGAATGAGAGGTGATTGCTGAGGTGTGGGTGAGCCGTGAGCCTTATGTCGACGCCGTACCAGTATTCAAGGCTCCTTCTGGCTTCCATGGCAAGATCCTGCACAGCCTCATCATATTCTGCCAGCAAGCTCCTGTCGCCCGAACCGTAAATGAAATCCATGATCCCTTCCGGTATCCTGCCAAGCAGGCGGAATATCTCTTTGAGCTGGGTTGAATTTGTGTAAACTGCAGGATATATTGTGGAATCGGACAGGGACTCTATGACCCATTCCCTGTTAAAGGGGAGCCTGGTTCCTATGCCTCTCCGGCGTGCGCATGGCCTTTCCCGCAGCCAGTCTATTGCGTCGTTCATTGCGTTCCTGTAGAATTCAGGGTAGTAGAACATCCTTCCCACGAGTTCATGGGAAAGTTTCTTCCACCAGGGAACTGAGTAATCTATGAACCACTGATCCTTCATGACTGCAACCACAACCTTTGAACCAGCCCGGGTTGTGGCATGCCGCGAGGTCTCATAGAAAATGAAGCCAAGTTTCTCCTCAAAAAGGTCATCCTTAATGGAGTCCCTTGCCTGCTGTACGGTCATTCCTGAATATTTTCCGTTGTCGCCATTCATCCTTCCCGAATAAAATTCTTCTTTGTACAGCTTCTGCGTTGCCTCCCTGATGAGATCAGAATCGTTTATTCCCTTTATGCCGGCCTGTGAAACAAGTGACTGAACTGTGATCCCCTGATCAGATGGGACATCGATAACTGTAACCGGATCTACATCTATGGAGTATTCCTTCATGGCAACAAAATCCCATACTGCATGCCCCGGAACAGAATACACAACGCCAGTGCCGTTATCCGGGTCCACAAACTCTGCCTGGTACACCTTCAGTTTTCTGCTGCTGAATGGTGCAGTAAATTTCTGGGAGAGGATCTGTGAATTCCGGATGCTTCCAATTAGCGTAATATCGTCATGCTGCAGTGCAAGCTTTTCAGAGGCTTCCCTGGAAACCACAAATTTTCTGCCATCCATTTCGACAAGGACATAGTCGCCGGACGGTGAAATCCAGAGGTTTGTTATGCCGAATATGGTTTCGGGCCTCAGGGAGGCAGCCACAAGTGAATATTCTTCGCCCCTGAAGATCACTGCTGTATATTCCTCAATTGTGACCTTGTCGATGTCGCCATCGCTGATATCATCCTCCCCAACTGCATTCTGATCATCAACACTGTAAAGCACAGGATATCTGCCGCTTTTTATTAGGCCCCTGTCGTGGAGCCTGTTGAACTGCCATACAACAAAATCCTGGTAAAACGGATCTGCCGAGGTGAAACGCCTGGTCCAGTCCATTGAATAGCCCAGGCTGGTGAAATCCTTTATTATCCTCTCTGAAAAGTAAGCAGCAATATTTTCCGGTTGCCTGAATGATTCAATTATGGAATCAATGTTCTCAGGCTCTTCATATTCGGACAGGTTTTCACGGTACTGTTTTATGGTTTTTTCATCGTTTAGGCGAATTCTCTCTGAAAAAGCAAGAATCGGGGTGCCACTCTGGTGGAAAGCCATGGGGAAGAGAACGTTGTATCCTGTCATTCTCCTGTACCTGGCAATTATGTCAGCCAGGGTGTATGTCCTTCCATGGCCAACATGCAGTGGTCCGTTGGTATATGGCCATGGCACAGTTATCATGAATTTTTTTCTTGCAGGGTCCATATCTGGCTCAAAAACATGGGATTCGGCCCATCTTTTCTGCCACTTCTCCTCGATGGACTGATCCATTTCTTACTCCTCTGCGATCAGGACAGCTGCGGCTATTACAGTTGTCCATTCGCCAGGTTTCATGACAACAGCAGTTGAACATATATTCTTTGTTGTCAGTATCCTGTTCTCCAGGACGTATTCCTCTTTCTCCTGGTTCCAGATCAGTTTGTCGGTTGTTCCCATGGTGCTGGCAAGCATTTCCGCAGCGAGTTTTTCCGCAAAGTATCCGGCCGTTTTCTCGGTCTCGCCGAAACTGTGGTGCTCGCTGAGATATCCCCACCTGCTCCTGTCTGTTGGGATGGCATAACCTATTGCTGCAGAAATCATCCTGTTAAGCTCATCTGATGAGTTCCTTGCAAGAACAGTGAAAAGAATCTGCCCGGGAGACAGAAGTCTGAGCCCCTGCTCCCTGGTAACCGTTTCCGCAAATGGCGGGAAGATGGAGCTTATGCCAACCAGGTTGAATGGGGCAATTCCTCCATCCCTGAGTGCTTCCTCAAAGGACTGCAGCTGGCTCTGTCCTCTCCCCACTCCCCGTGTGAAGAAGATTTTCTTCGGAACAAGACTAGTCATTGGTAGGGTTATGTCATTTGAATTAAAATCTTGATCATTGCAGGAGATGCATAGCCGCATGCCTTTTAAGCAGGCACTGACCAGCCATCTGTTAGACCGGCATGCATCATATGTCGAAAACTATGGTACCGTAGCCCTCGGCCGGACGCAGCACCAGCCTGTGGAATGTGGGTGCCTTTATGACGTAGTCATACCTGAACCGTGAATTGATTCTGTATCCCGTGAGCAGTACTGCCGTTTCTCCGGGCTTAATACCTTCAGGAAAACTGGCATTGCCGTAAAGTTCTGACTGAGCCTCAAAGTAATAAAGTACACGTGAGAGGATGGTGTACAGGATAAGCTCATTTCCTTTCTCGGCTATGATCTCTTTTCTGGAAACGTGACTGTGCCTGCCCGGCTGGCGTCCCATAAGCTTTGCCATGCCTGCGACAGCGGAAGAAAATAACTCCTCAAATGTAGATCCGTAAAATCTGAGGCCCACATCACCGGTATGGTCAAAAATCTCGTACTGCAATTGAGTAAAGGAATTGGTATTTAAAAATAAAATTTGGGATTACTCGGGTCTCTGTGAAGAAATCACCGGGATGGCTTCTTCAAGGTTGAGACCTATTTCATCTTCGCTGAGCTTCCTGCCTATGCTCTGCTCATAGAAAGCAAGTATTCTTCTCTTGTCTTCCTTTGTGTATTCCCTGAAGTACTTGTCCTTCTTGAGTATCTTTCCTGTCCTCTCCTCATAGGTTTTGGCTGGAATTGAGTATTTCCTCTGTGTTGCATCCCTGTAAAGCTCAGGTATGACATTGAATGCACAGAAAGGCACAACCCTGCCATCAGGCATCGCATAGTGGATATCGCATCTCTCAACCCTGTCCACATCATATGTGTACGGATCCATGAAGTGCATGAAACCGATGAACATTGATTTGTAGTGGAAAGCCTTGAG
>JAJZZZ010000041.1 GCA_021797265.1 Thermoplasmata archaeon | reverse complement strand
TTACTCTCTGTTTGCCTTTCGTTCTCTCTTCAGTCTTCGAATTCTCTTTTTTCTCCATTTCCAGCGCATTTTACCGCGCTTTTTCCAGTCTCTTGAACTTCTCTTCAATGTTACACCTCTGAAATTTCTGCAATCCAGTAGTCACTGAACCTAGATTGAAAGGCAGTGAGTTCTTCCATATCCAATGGTTTTATTTATCTTTAACCATCCAGTGCGTATTTTCTGTGCCCTGAATCCTTAACCGGATTTGTTCATTAATTGTGACGCACGGTAAAACATACTGAATGGCAGAATTTATTTACAAAGATTGACTGATGATCTGTGGCAGAAGACATTGAGAGATACCTGAGCAACTTCTTCAAGGCAATGCCCTCGGAAGACCTCTATTTTGAGGCCCTTCATGAGATTATCAAGGACCTTGTGAAGGAATATCTTAAGAGGAAAATAAACCAGAATGAGGAGATCAAGAACGAGATTATGAGCATACTTGAAAAATTCATGGAGAGCAAATTCAAGGAATACGATGCCATGGCAAGGATGGCCAAGGTCACGGCTGAAATAGGACTCTTAAGCACACCCAGTTCCATAAAGGATGAGGCAGTGTCGGATTTTGTGGGCACATTCAGGAAAGAAATTGAAGAGATAATCAAGAAAACTTTCTGATTTCCTGGTCATGGTTTTTCAAAATTTTTTATTACCGTAGATCTTGAGTGAAGATCAAACATTGTCATTATTGATGGGTTTGGGGAGAAATTCATCATCTTCTGATAGTCCGTCTGTGACTGCCATGTTGACGAGTTCACATACCTAACTCCCCTGTAGTTCCCCAGATAGTGGGAATGTATATGGCCAGTTATGAAAATATCCGGGACTTCCTCAATAACATGATAGTCATTGGGGGACGGGATGAGAGGCGTCTTACCACCATATTTCGGGGCAAGATGCCTTCTCTTGAGCATTTCTTCTATGGCTTTTCCTATGGACGTATAATTGGCGCCGGGAACAAGCTCAATCATGTCATTGAGGGACATTCCATGGTAAAGCAGAACGTTCTTGCCCTCCAGCTTCAGGTTGAAAGGGTTTGGCAGCATGACAGCGTTATCCGGAAATATTTCCTTCAGCTTTCCGGTAAAATACGGCTGAGGCTCGGCAAGCCTGACCACGTCGTGATTCCCCGGCATGATAAATATCTGTATGTCCTCCGGGATCTCGCTCAAATATTCCCCAAGTTGCCCATACTGTTCAGAAGGATTTATGAGTTCCAGATCGTCCTCCTGGCCTGGATAAACCCCAATGCCATCCACGACATCACCGCTGAGAATCAGATATTTTAGGTTTGCGGCCTCATCGCTGGAAGATTTAATCCAGTTCAGCAGCCTGCGGAAATCATCCTTCCTGAATGTTTTTGAACCCACATGAATGTCCGATAGAGATGCCACATATACCGGCTCCTTACCGGTATCCTCTATGACGCGATACGGTATGTCCGGCCTGACAATTTCGTTTGGAAACAGGACAGGTTCGCCTGGACCGCGGCTGACAGATCCTATTACGCCTACGACCTCGTCCTGGAGGATGAGTTCATTGGACAGCCCCTTATCCTTCATGATAATGGCCTGGATGCTGTCATCCATGTCTTCAAGCAGTACTCGCTTGTGGCCGTTTCTGGTGACATCCACTGAGGATACCATACCAACAATTTTCACCTCACCGTATGTCTTCTTTGCCGTCCTTATGTCCATTGATCCGCGCATGGTTCCTGAAAGTGATACGATTTTCCTCAGTTTCTCATACCTGCTCACGAACATCTTCCGGAAGTCCTCTACATTGCTGTTCACCCTTATATCCGGAAGATTGACCTCATAATCCATCCTCTCTGTTTTCTGTTCACCGCGAATCAGCTTTCTTACGGTTTTATCATCAATATATCCTGCTGATTCAACCTCCTGGGACAGGAGCCTTGGTATGAGAGATCCCATGCTCCTTTCCAGTATGATGTTCAGCGCCTGCGGCGAGACAAGAATTCCATGCTTGTGGAAATACTCCAGGATCGAGACTCTGTCGCTGAAAAGCTGATCCGGCATGGTTGCCAAATAGTCCTAGTTTACTTAACCCTTTAGTGTCATCTTGTTACTCTACGCGCACAATAATGATTTATTATTGCAGTTAATGCACATAGCGTGTCCAAGGCAGAGGATGCTGGAACTTTCATAGCAATGGCCTCATTCTGGGCCCTGAATTACCCACTTGTGAAATTCGCCATTGTTTACCAGTCATCATTGTCACTCCTGTTTTTCCGAATTCTCTTTGCGGCCATAGCATCATTCATAATTTTCAGGAAGGGAATCCATATTCCACGGGACTTTGCCACAAACATGAAAATCCTGGTTTTCTCCCTTCTCAACCTGATATTTTTCATGGGCTTCTGGTTTGTTGGGGAATCCACCGAGAGTTCTGCACTTTCATCAATCGTGATTTATTCATATCCGGTAATCACCATCGCATTGTCGGCAGTGCTGCTGGGGGAGAAACTCACCAAGGCAAGGATCATCGGAACAGCTGTGGGTTTTGCCGGGCTCATATTTATCTTCATTCAGCAGCTATTCATAAAACCAGGACTTGGTCTTGTGCTTCTCATTCTGGCTGCTCTCAGCTGGTCACTGGCGACAATTTTCTTCCGAAAATACCTCCTGGAGGTGGGGAGCATGACGGTGAATTCCCTGCAGTTTCTATACGCCCTTCCAATTGTTGCAGCATTGGTTTTCCCGCTTCATCTGGTGAACTTTTCAAGGCTGACGCCCCAGTTCCTCATAATAATGATATACATGGGGGCTCTCAGCACATCGGTGGCTTACTGGATTTACATGAGGCTTTACACAAAGTATTCCGTGTCTGAGATTTCCGCATTTTTCTTCACGGTTCCAGCCATGTCCATAGTTTTCAGCTATTTCATACTCAAGGAAAATAACACGCTGTTCACGTATGGCGGTTTTGCGCTCATTGGCGTTGGAATATTCCTGAGTTCCTGGAAAAGCAGATCAGCCCGCAATGAAAAAATAGCAGAGGCCACCAGTGAAGAGGTCTGATTCTGGACTGCCACAATCAGAGTTGTGCGCTGAAGAGTTTTATAGGTTCCTCTCCATGAAGTCCTGAAGATGCAGGAACTACGTGAGCTTTGCTCTGAGATATCAATGTGCAAGAAATGTGATCTTTACCTTTCCAGGAAGAATGCTGTTTGCGGCTTTGGCAGTGATTCACCCCGCATAATGATAATTGGTGAAGCGCCTGGAGCAAGGGAGGATGAGGTTGGAAAACCATTTGTGGGCAGGAGTGGGCAGCTTTTGAACAGGGCACTTGAATATGCCGGGATTCTCCCACATGATCTGTACATAACAAATTCTGTGAGATGCAGACCAATGATAGGAAAATCACCGAAGATGGGAGAAATAAGGCAATGTTCAGATTATCTGAAGAGAGAAATTACTGCACTGAGACCCCGCATCATGGTGCCAATGGGTAACACTGCCCTTAAATCTGTATCACTGATTTTGGGATCAAACCTGGGAAAGGTTTCTGAGGTTGAGGGGCGCTTCATGTATCTTTCAGGGCATATACTTGCCCCGCAGTACCACCCGGCAGCCATATTGCGGAATCCAAAAAGGATGGAAAGATTCAAGGACAACTTCGCAAGGATTTTCCGCCTCATGAATGACATACAGGACGGCATCAGCAACAGTGTTCTTGAACTGCACTCCGTGAAGGTGTTTTACTGAATGTTATGGGTATATCCCCATCGTGCATCCGCCATCAACTGATATCCTTCTGGCTTCGGAACATTAGGTCATAAATAATGTGAGAAGGATCAGAGCCTTCTCCTAGCAAAATAGAATGATACAACTGCAGCGATTACCAGTATTGTGGCGATAACGTAGTAAGCCACTGAAGATGACTTAGGGGGAGATGTGAGATTAATGTTGTTTGATGATGTTATGGCATATCCGGGAGTTGAGATTGTATAGGATGGGTCAATAATCAAGGATACATTTACGCTTCCACCAACAAACGTCCATGAATAGTTTCCAGTTGTTCCAGCATTGTAACTGAAGGTCGTTGTATTTGTTGCCGCATCGTATGTTCTGTTCCACTTTGTCAGGGAGACCTGGAAGGCAGAGAGGTTGAATACGTTCACAATGCTATTGTTGACACTCACGATACCACTGTAACTTCCCCCCAGCTTTAGACCACTTGTGACCTGGAATGACCTCCATGAGAGGTTTGCGCTGTCATTGTTAAAAATCCCGCTGATGTTCATTGCCAGTTCTGCAGAAGTGTGGATAACCATTACCTTATATTTGCCTGTAGTTGAGTTCGATACTGTATTGACTAAGTTGTATGATAGATTCTGCAGCACAGCTTTATTGTCCCTTTCCTGAAGGGAAGTGTTCACCGCAAGGAAAGACAATGAATGATCGGAAATATATCCATGATATGAAGAATTTCCCGCCATTATTCCTGATATATGAGTCATCAGGGTTGACAGGAAAACAGATGAATCTGAAACATTTACTGTGAGTGTCGAATTGAAATAGGCATTTACAGTTGCACTATCGTTCTTCGGATTCAGCATGACTGTGACGGAAGTTGCGTTCACAGATGGCACCAGGAGGATTGCCACGGCAATCACAGCCAGTGCAGCAATAGCCACTGGTCTTTTCATCATCCTAAGTTAATTGAATTCTGGAATATAAACAGATGGAAGGGGGTTTAGTTCCATCTAAACCTGATAAATCTGGTAATTTGGAGGTTCACTGACTATCCTTATGTCATGTGGATGGCTCTCCCTCAGACCACTGGATGTTATCTTTACAAACCTTGACTTTGTCTTGAGTTCGCCGATATCCCGTGCCCCAACATACCCCATTCCTGACTTCATTCCGCCCGTGAGCTGGAAAAGAACCTCATCAACTCTTCCCTTGAATGGAACTGCCCCCTCAACACCTTCTGCAACAAACTTGTTTGATCCAATCTTTCCGTAGCGATCAGAAATCCCTGTCTGTATGGCACCCAGTGAACCCATCCCCCTGTAAGCCTTGTATTTCCTTCCGTTCATTATCATCTCTGAACCCGGACTCTCCTCTGTTCCGGCGAATATGGACCCAAGCATTACGGCATCGGCACCTGCCGCTATGGCCTTCACTATGTCCCCTGAAAAGCGGATTCCACCATCTGCAATAACCGGGACGCCATGCTTGGCCGCAATCTCAGCCACATCTGAAATGGCAGTGATCTGTGGAACGCCAATTCCGGCGATGATCCTGGTGGTGCATATGGATCCCGGCCCTATTCCAACTCTCAGGCCGTCCACATCAAGTGATATGAGGTCTTCGGCAGCCTCTGCGGTGGCGATATTCCCTGCCACTATGTCCACGGATACCAGTTTCCTCATCTTCTTGATGGAGTTCAGTACATTCTCGTTGTGGGCGTGAGCGGTATCAATAACGATGGCATCCACTCCCTCCTTTTCAAGCGCCTGGGCCCTTTCAAGATCAAAGGGGCCAACAGCCGCACCAACAAGAAGCTGGCCGTTTTCATCCCTGCTGGCTTCCGGGAATTTTTCCCTGTTTCTTATGTCCTTTGCGGTTATGAGGCCCACAACCCTGCCATTCCTGTCCACCAGAGGCAGCTTCTCGATCCTGTTCTTGTGCAGGATCTCCACCGCTTCCTCAATTGGTATATTGTCATTGGCAGATATGACCTTCCTGATCATTATATCCTCAACTGTGTTTCTCCCCTTTCCTGCGAAATCCAGGTCCCTGCGGGTCACAATGCCCACCAGCTTCTCCCCGGATACCACTGGGAGTCCCCCGATGTTCTTTGTCCTCATTATATCCCTGAGATCATCTATGGTTGTTTCCGGGGATACGGTGTGTACATTTCTTATTACAATGGTCTCCTCTCTTTTGACTCTTCTGACAAAGCCTATCTGCTGGTTCATGGTTATGTTTCTGTGAATTATACCCAGTGCCCCCTGCTTTGCCATGGCCATTGCCATTCCGCTTTCTGTGACTGTATCCATGGGAGAGCTAACAATGGGAACCTTGAGTTTTATGTGCCTGGAAAAATTTGATGATACATTTACTTCCCTGGGCTCGACTGCAGTCCTGGAAGGAATGAGAAGGACGTCGTCATACGTGAGGGCTTCCCTTATCTGCTGGAACTTATCTGTGAACATGTTGACGTAAGGCTAAACGCCTAAATAAATCTGTTCAGGGCCCATAAGATCTCCAATCAATAGTCCTAAACATGTCCAGACCTGGTTTAAATCCCGTAAAGTTCATGGACTATGGACGAAGCAAATTCAATGGACTTTGAGGTTTCTGTGGTGAACTCATACCTTACAAGGGAATAATACCGCTTCATTATTGCATGGGAAATTCCAAGCTTCCTGGCTGATTCCACCGCGCATTCATCCCCGAATTCATGGGCATGCAACATGGCAGTGTTGAGATGCGATATCTCCCGGGAGCAGTCCACCCCCTTTCTCTTCACGGTCACGGCAAATACGGGGGCATGGGAACTGATTCGGTTGAATTCGTAACCTATGTCCCATATAATCCTGAATCCACTGCTGAATGCCCTCAGTGCCTCATCTCCTATGACAAGCGCAAACTCTGCCTCCTTTAGAAGGTCATTGGCCTCAGTGCTGCTGCTTGCCTTTGCTTCATATTCAATGCCTTCACTCCGCAGGATATATTTCAGGTACATCTCCGTTGTTCTGGTATGCCGTGTGACTGCGATCTCCATGCCATTGTGGGGGAGGGTGCCTCGAGAAACAAGCAACGTTGAGATCACCGGACCCTTGGATGAAATGACTGCAGAATTCTCAAGTTCAAGAACATCCCTGTGGCTGAAATATTCAACTAGTGACACCATTCCACATGCGATGCTCCCATCAAGGATGGAGGAGATTATTCCACGGGGCGAATCCAGGATCATTTCAGCAGGTTCTGGATAAGCCCTGTGAAGCGGACAGCTATGTGTGAAATTTATGAGTCCAATCATTCTACTCGTATGGTAATTGTGCCCTGTGTCAAAAATGTAACAGTTCACATTATTTTGCAAAGCAAGTGAACAAGACCGCAGATCTGTACCAGAATATTTTATAAGTCATCAAAATTCATCTTTCTATGATGAACGCACTTGCAGCCAAAATTGTGCTAACAGCAGGAAGTGCTGTTGTGGCCGGTACAGCCATTGCGGCTGGTTATCACCATGGTATAGCCATGGCCCTTGAGAACGTGCCCGCATGGACCCATGCTCATGGTGTTCTCCTCAGGCTCTCGGGAGAACAGCATCCCTGAAACGTATGGTTTCTAAAAATAATTTTTTATCCTGTAGAATGTGTCTCTCTGGGCAGGTATCCTTCCAATCTGCCTGACAAGTTCATTCAGTTCCTCAACGCTTGTGCCCTCTTTCCGGTCTGTAGCCCCGAATATCTTCTCGCTGAATGCTGTCCCAACAAGATCACTGCCGCCTCCCGTGAGTGCGACCTGCGCAATTCCCTTGCCCAGTGAAACCCAGTATACGCTTATGTTTGGTATATCCTGCCCTGCAAGTATCCTAGCAAGAGCTATCACCTTCAGGTCGGTCTCTCCTGATGCTGGCATCTTGACCCTTCCACTTTTCTGGAGAGGCGTGTTGTCAGGGCTGAACTTCAATGGAATGAATGAGAGAAATCCCGGAACTTCACGCTGGTTGTCCCTGATCCTTATTATGTGATCTATGATGTGCTCGATCTTCTCCACGTGGCCGTATGTCATTGTTGAATTGCCAGGTATTCCCATGCTGTGTATTATCTTTGCAACCTCCAGCCATTTCTCGCCCGATATTTTCTGTGGTGTTGTGATCTGTTTCCTTACTTCTGCGTCGAATATCTCCGCTCCACCACCGGTATGTGCATCCATCCCGGCAGCCCTGAATCTGCTCAGTATCTCGGTAAGGCTGTTTCCGGTTGTGCGGGCTATGAAATCAATCTCAGGAATCGTAAGCGCCTTGAGAGTTATGTCAGGAATTTCCCTCTTGACTGTTCTGAAAACTTCCTCGTAGTATTCTACTGGAAGATCACTGTTGAATCCACCCACTATGTGGATTTCGGTGGCACCGGCGGCCTTTGCCTTGCCCAGCTCAGACCTTATCTGATCAAGTGACAGCTCGTACCCCCTGTCCGTCTTGCCCTTCATTTTCATTGGAACATAAAATGCGCATATGGGACAGCTCGCGGTACAGTAATTTGAATAGTTTATATTATATGATACGGCATATGAGACCACATTGCCAACCTGCACAGACGTGAGATTGTTTGCCAGTTTCATAAGCTGGTAAAGATTCAAGTCCTTCTCCATGGCAACTCCTTCCTTGAAGGAAAGGGGATAACCAGCCCTAATCTGCTCTGTCCAGTAATCCAGAGGATACTGGGAAAAACCTTCCATTGTTCAAAATTACCTGATTGTAATTAACCATTTCTAGTTGGCTCATTTTCTCTCTATTTAGTATTGATCTTCTTCCTCTTCACCAGATGCACAGCCATTGTCGCGTCAGCTGGTTGTCCTGGGGTTGTTCAGCTCAGGCCTCATGCCTCATAATCCTGACTTTACGGTTATTTTGTGTACCCGGCATAGTTATTCCACCCTGGCATTATGAAATCGCATAGGGCGCGATTCCAACAGCAACCAGAACAATTTGCCAAAGGATTAATAGTCATTATCAATAAAGGACTATGCTGAAACAGCCTGACCAGGTTGATGATATTCTGAGAAGCGTACAGAATGGCGAAACACCCACCAGGGACGATATTATTTTCATGTATGATGAGGCGGACCTCAACTCACTGGGCCAGGCTGCGAGAATCCTTGCACAGGAGAAATCCGGAAATACCGTTTCTTTCGTGTCCAACATGATACTGAATTACACCAACATATGCAACGTCAGGTGCAATTTCTGTGCATTCTACAGAACAGGCACAGAATCTGATGCTTTCCTTCTCACAAAGGAACAGGTCCTGAGAGAAATTGAGCCATACTACAGGAACTTCCATATAACACAGCTGCTGATACAGGGAGGGGTGAATCCTGCCCTTCCTCTTGAATACTATACTGATCTCTTCCGTTCAATTCATGAAGCTTATCCGGACCTTGGGATTCATGGACTATCCACGTCAGAGATATCCTTTATTGCCAGAAAGGAACATACAAGTGTGGCAGATATCATAAAATCGCTTGTGGAGGCTGGCATGCAATCAATACCTGGCGCAGGTGCCGAAATATTTGACGATGAAGTCAGGAAAGTTTTAGGCAGGCCAAAGGGAAGCGGAAAGCAGTGGCTTGAAGTGATGGAAACGGCCCACAAGCTTGGCGTCCACAGCTCCGCCACAATGATGTTTGGGCATGTTGAGGAATCACGCCACAAAGCAGATCACCTGCTTGCTCTGGTTGATCTTCAGAGCAAATATAACGGATTTTTGAGCTTCACCCCCTGGAACTTTGAACCAGGCAACACCCAGCTTCAGAAGTCTGGGGCAGTGATGTACCGCGCCGGCGGCGCAGATGTCCTTCGCAATATAGCAATATCCAGAATTGTCCTGAATAACTCCATCCCAACCATTCAGAGTTCATGGCTGACCAATGGAATCCAGATGGGACAGATGTCCGTACTCTTCGGAGCAAATGACTGGGGCGGCACCATATACGATGAGAAGGTTATTCCTGCCACTGGAAAGCAGGTGGGCAACCTCAGGAAGGATGCCATAATAAACGGGCTAAACCAGATAGGAATGGAAGCTGTGGAAAGAGATAACCTGTACAGAGTGATAGGCCATTACCCGGCTTAACCCACCTGAACATGAACTGTCGGTGGGCATGGAAAGTTATGCAACCGACGTAAAGCCGCTCAGGGGCGTTTTCAAACAAACCCCGGAGGATTTTCTTGTGGAGGAGATTCCAAAGGAAGTCCGGAGATCAGACAACGGCAAATACATTGTCATCAGGGCAAAGCTCAGGGAATGGGATACGAACCGGTTCATAATCTTCCTGGCCAGGGAACTCCACATCAGCCACAAGCGCATAACATATTGCGGAACCAAGGATAAGCACGCTGTAACCACGCAGTATTTCAGCATAAACCACAATTTTGACCCATCCACAATCAGCATTTCGGACTGTGAAATCCTGGACTGGTTCAGAACAGACCGGATGCTCGCCCTTGGCGATCTTATGGGCAACAGGTTCACCGTGAACCTTCACCTGGATCGTGATGACATAGGTTCTCTTGGTGATGTGGTTGATGAACTCAATGCCTCTGGAGGGTTTCCAAATTATTTCGGGCTTCAACGTTTCGGCAGCATCAGGACCAATACCCACAGGGTTGGAAAACTGCTTGTTGAGGGAAAGGACGAGGAGGCCGCCCTGGAATACATATATGATCCTGAGATAGACACAGAATACTACAGGAGGGATTTTGCCTCCACCATGGATGCAAGATCGGCGCTGAAAGAATTCCCAATGCACCTGAACTTTGAGAGGACACTTCTTGGCTATATGCTGGAGCATGGGACCCTCAGGGGGTCACTGGCTGCGTTCCCCAAGAATCTGGGAATGATGTTCGTTCATGCATACCAGTCCTACCTCTTCAACAGGATCGTATCCATGCGTATCAGGGAACTTGGAATCAACTCTGTCAATGAAGGTGATGTTCTCTATCCCGTTGATGGGCTCTTCAACAGCGACGCAAGGAAGGAGATCAGGGTCAACTCAATGAACCGGGGGATCCTTGAGGAGGCGGTGAAACAGAACAGGCTCAGGCCGTCCGCGCCACTCATAGGATTTGATACTCATCTGACGGATGGGCCACAGGGTGAATTTGAAAGGAATTTACTTGAAGAAGAGGGCGTGAGTCCCGGAATGTTCCGTCTCAGATGGTATCCGGAATTTTCATCATCCGGAGAAAGAAGGGTTGTGTCCTGCCTTCAGTCAGATCTTTCCATTAATAGCGATGGAATAATGGAATTCAACCTTGGCAGAGGGATTTATGCAACATCCCTTATAAGGGAAATTCTGAAAGATAATATGACCTGGTGATCAGATCAGGCCGACTTTCTGAAGTTCCTTCTTCACCTTTATGACAGCCTGCTCAATCTCACTTTCTTCCTTGGCACCGGTACAGACCACCTTCCCGGATCCGAAAAGCAGGAGAACCACCTTGGGCTCCTCGACCCTGTACACAAGACCAGGGAATTGCTCGGGTTCATACTCCACGTTCTCCAGCCCAAGTGACATGGCAATATCCGTGAGGTTGAGTTCCGCCTCGAGATCATATACGGCAACTATGTTCTGGACAACAAT
>JAJZZZ010000040.1 GCA_021797265.1 Thermoplasmata archaeon | reverse complement strand
ACTGTAGTGGTGAATAAGATGGCTGATCTAAGGGAAAGAGGAATAAAACTCCAGGAAAGGTTATTTTCAATGGGCCTTATGGATGAGATCATTACAGACTTCATTGCGGAACCAGTTGATACTATATCCTATGGAGCCGGTTACCCGATAACAGGTCTTGAGAAATTCCTTGGATATTTTGATGATGTTCTCAATATTGCCAACTTTCCATCTATTTCAGTAACAACTGATTTTTCTTTAGCAATGGCTGCCTGCAGGTATGACGAACAACCCGGAAAAGATAAAGTGATCTTTGATGGCAAGAATGAAGGGACGTTCCTGAGGAAGGCATCAAAAGCCCTTGAGATATTCAAAGCCCGTTATGGAATAACTGGTTCGTATACTTTTTACATCAAAAGGTACCGAAGGTATAAGGAGGCCAAAGGGCTTGGAGAGTCAGCAGCAGTTGCCTCGGCAGTGTCAAGGTCTCTGGTTGCATCAACTTTTGGCAAGGGAGCGCTTCAAAATACTTCGCTTGTGTCAAGGCTTGCCAGACTTGTTTCCGGGTCAGGAACAAGATCGGTCGCTGGGGGCCTTTCGATGTGGCTTTCATATCCGTACATGAGAGAGGAATACTGCTACGGATTTCCAATACGTCAAGACCTGTCTTCACTATGGTTTTCAGCCATCCCCATTAAATCAGTATGGGTAACGGATAGCGCACATAAACTGGCAAGATCATCTATATTTTATGATGAGTGGGCTTCGGATAAATTCAACCATATCTTTTCAGAACTTGAGAATGGGTTCAATCTGCAGGAAATCCTCAGAAGGTCCACTGAGGATATGTACATGCTCAATTCCATAATACTTTCAAGCGGTAATTTTATACATACTCCTTCGAGCCTTTCAATAATATCCATGCTCAAGGAATTCACTGCAAAGAATGAGGGTCTCCACTACACCTCAGATACAGGTCCAACCCTGGTGCTAATGTCAAAGTCCTCATCGCTTATAAGGCAGTTTCTTGAGGAAAATTCTATTGAGAATCATATTGATGGGAAATCATACGCAAGCGTACCTGAATGTTCAGAAGAATTCAAAAAAGAGAGCTCAGGTGCAATCCTTTCCGGGTGATTCTTCTGTCTGATATTCCTGCACTGAAAGAAAGTGTGTTCAAGGACATCCCTGCCCTTGATCCCGTTGTAATAAGAAAAGTAAGGGAGACATTTGGAATTCAGGGTGTTGCCGACTTTGATCCGGAAGGGGACAGCAAGTCCAGAAGCATTCCGTGGAAAACAATCTCAGCCTCTGTCCTTACAAGGGACGGATATTCATGCAGAGTTTGCGGCAAAAGCAGCATTGAACCTGTAAATAGTTCAACAGGATACCACAAGGTACATTTCGGGCTGGAAGTTCACCACATAATACCGAGAAAAGACGGAGGAAGTGACAGTTTCCAGAACCTGATAACGCTCTGCGAGGACTGCCACCATCGAACATTTTCTAATGGCTATTCCGGTGTTCCTATTATACCGGATGACGCCAGCCTCTATAGATATGAGAGAATCATAAATCTGGCCGTGCCTTCAGACCTGATTGACAGCGATATGAGAATTATGAAAGCCATTCTCCCAAATCACCAGAGGTCTGAAAGGGGAGAAATAATTCCATTTGAAGGTACCGGAATGCAGATTTTATTTTCGGAATTCTCGCTTGAAGATTACCGGCAGTTTGTCCGGTATGCTGATCCAATAGTGCATATCGGAGATTATGTCACATATATTGTAAATTCACAGGCCGGAAAGATGAAAATTCGCTTCCTTAAGGATAAGTCTGGAAATCTGCTGGCTTAAAGCACTATCTCCTCATTAAGCGTAGTTCTTTTGTAAAGTCCCGTCTGTTCTGTTACATAGGAGGTACCATCAAAAAGTTTAACCTCATTTTTTCCTGAAAGTATTGCTTCCACATTTCTTCCAATTCCATCCCCTTTCAGTATACCGCTCCCGCTTGTCCCGGTTGCAACAATTAGATTCAGATCCCTGAAAATATATGGGGATTTGTCTATCGTATTATATGAATAATAACCGGCCCAGCTGCCCGTTAGTTTAGCATCAGAAAGGTCAGGATAATATGCGGAAATGATCTGCATAAGGCTTTTTTCGAAGAAATCCCTTTCAGGTTGAGGGTCTTCCTCGAGATCGAAATTTCGGTTGAAGTCATCTGCAACCCCTACCCAGATTGATTTGAACTTTGGCGCTGGCCTGAGATATGCCGCCCTGAATGGAAGAATCGTGAAGGGAATAACATGCTGTTCATTGTATTTCCAACCGTATAATATCTTTTCCACAGCAGGGCCAGAGAGCTGGAAAATCTGTCTCTTCTTTGGCCTTATGTGGCTGTCAATTCCTGTGTTGTCCAGAAGTTTTGTAGCCCATACATCTGTTGCGCAGACATATGTATCTGCATGCAAGGTGCCTCTATTTGTCTGCAGGTCCCCTATTATCTTATCCTGCCAGAGGAAAGGCTCCCCGGGGAAATCAATTTTTTTGACAGGCGCCAGAGTGAACTCACTCAGTTCAGTGCGGAACATAAATTCTACTCCTAGTTTCTTTGACTCCTCAAAGTAATACTGTGATATGAGCTCAGGTTCAACAGTTCCGCAGTTTTCTCCAAGAACCGCTTCATCAACATTGCTGAGGCCCATCAGATTTACAAGTTCGCTATCAGGATGTGCCCTCAGTCCAGGAAATGTAGCGATCTCACCATCCTCGAAGAACCTTATTTTTGTCTTAGAGGCAAGTTTTCTCAGTATATGGGTTCTTCTATCGCCAGACCTCAGAAGGAAGAGGTAGCCGACCATGCTCAATCCAATGTCATTACCATGGCTGTTAAGGTATTTGTAGAATTCAATGGTGGAATGTGAAAGCTTAAAATTTACTTCTTCCGAGAACAGGTCTCTTATTGAAGCTGCGCTTTTGGCAGTATTTCCCTGCGCATATGTGTTGGCCCGATCTATTACCAGAACTTCCATATCCGGGTTATTCTTCTTAATGTGATATGCTGAACTGAGCCCAACTATTCCAGCTCCAACTATGATAACGTCAAATCTGTTCCCTGCCATTATGGTAAAGTAAATATCCGGATATAAATTTAGGCGATTTTTCTTGATTTTTCGGTGAAATAGTTACCAGAAAGATACTTCATCCCGTTATCTGGAAGTATAACCACAATTCTTTTTCCAGAACCTAATTTTATTGATTCCTTTATTGCCACATTTAGTGCGCAGGAAGAACTCATTCCAAGAAGCAAACCTTCCCTTCTTGCAGCTTCCATCCCCGTCCTGAATGCTTCATCTCTATCGCTTTCGCTGAGCTCTATGAACTCATCAAACAGCGACATGTCTACCCACTGAGAAGGATTCGGCTCCTTGGGGTTTCTTATTCCCTGAATTGCCACACCAAGTGCAGGAGTGACCCCAACCAGTTTTATTCCTGGAACAGACTCCTTAAGCTTTTTCCCAATGCCGTTAGATGTCCCCCCTGTGCCGACAGTACAGACCACCATATCGATTTTCCCCCCAGTCTGCCTGAGTAGTTCCGAGGCTGTTCCATGGTAATGGGCAAACACATTGGCAGGGTTCCTGAATTGATCCATTGAAACATACTTTTCAGGGTTTTCATCTATAAGCCTGTTTTTAAGTTCTATTGCTCCTGCAGTACCTTTGTTTGCTGGGGTAAGTATAAGGTCTGCCCCGTAAGCGCTGATTATCTTTTTTCTCTCCTGGCTGGCCGATTCCGACATAACTATGGTTACATGATAACCTTTATGGGCCCCAATCATGGCCAGGGCAATACCAGTATTCCCTGATGTGGCCTCTATAATGGTCTTCTCTCTAGTCAGTGTTCCGGAAGCCTCGGCGAACTCAATCATATAAAGGGCTACCCGGTCCTTAACTGAACCCCCTATATTGTACCATTCAAGTTTGGCAAGAATCTCCGCTCCTCCAGCAGGCGCCATTCTGTTAATTTTAAGGAGGGGAGTTGAACCTATGAGTTCAGTGATATCAGAGTAGTAGTTCTCCGTATTCATATAAGGGAATATAGCCGTCATTTTTTAATATGGCGGATAAGGCTTAAAAACCAAGGTAAAATACTAGAATGTGAATTCAAGTAGCGGACCACTGAAGGAACTGGTGTGGCTCAAGGATCACCTGAAAGACCCTCAACTGATAATAGTTGACTGCAGATACAATCTTTTTGATGCGCATTATGGGCAGCGTGCATACTCCAATGGACACATCCCAGGGGCGTATTTTGTTGATCTTCTTAGGGATATGACAGGTCAGATATCAAAGAACGGCGGGAGGCACCCCTTGCCTGATATTCACCTTTTTGCCAAAAAGCTTGAAAGCTTCGGTATAAACGAAACTTCAACCGTTGTGGCTTATGATGATAACTGGTCTGGGGCTGCAAGATTCTATTTCCTGATGCAGTACATAGGTTTTGAAAATTCATATGTTCTGAATGGACTCTATCAGAACTGGGAAAATTTAGGCTATCCAACCGATAAGACTGAGCCGAAAAAACGAAAAGGGGAACTTCGGATAAGGCCTGACAAACATATAAGAATCGAAATCAATCATTTAAAGAAGGATATAGATTCTGTAAAACTTGTTGATTGCAGGTCCAGTGACAGATATGCAGGAGAAAACGAAACCATAGATCCTGTCGCCGGCCATATTCCTGGGGCGGTAAACCATCCATTCATGGAATCTATAGGGGATAGAGGTTATCTTGATAAAAGCCTCCTTGAAAAGAAATTCAGTGATCTGCCAGAAGATCCGATACTTTACTGCGGATCCGGCGTTACTGCATGCGTTAATTTTGTAGCAATGAGGGTGGCTGGGAAGGACCCCCGGGTTTATTGTGGAAGCTGGAGTGACTGGATTTCTTACCCGGAAAATCCTGTTGAGAAATAATCCTGGATTTCAGCAAAGCTTGAATTTTACCATTTTTCATGATAAATCCGATGCTTCGCTGTTTATCCAACATCGTGATTAAATTAATTTAAAATACTGATCAAGAAATACGGTAATATGGCTTACAGTGACGGCATCTTACTGAGAGTTGCGGAGGCTAACTCCACAGATCCCGGTATGTCAAGAGTCAGGCTTGATGAAGAATCCAGAATAGCTCTGAATTGCGAAATCGGAGATGTCGTGGAGATAGAGAAGGAGAGAAAGACTGTCGGGCGAGTCTACAGGGCAAGACCTGAAGATGAAAACAAAGGTATTGTGAGAATCGACAGTGTCATGCGTAACAACTGCAGTGCGTCTATCGGTGACAAGGTAAGGGTAAGAAAAGTAAGAACAGAGGAGGCCAAGAGGGTAACCCTGGCTCCTATAATAAGAAAAGACCAGAGGCTAAAATTCGGTGACGGTATTAATGAGTTCGTCCAGAAAGCACTGATAAGGAGGCCTATGCTTGAGGGTGACAATATCAGCGTTCCTGGCCTTACACTGGCTGGACATTCTGGACTGCTTTTCAAGGTTGTGAAGTCACAACCCCCAAAAGTTCCAATTGAAGTGGGAGAGGAGACAAAAATAGAGATCAGGGAGGAACCTGCATCAGAGGTTCTGGAAGATGTATCACGCATCAGTTATGAAGATATAGGCGGTCTTTCTGACCAGCTTGGCAGGGTAAGGGAAATTATTGAACTTCCTCTGAAGCATCCAGAACTATTCGAAAGGCTTGGTATACATCCACCCAAGGGTGTCCTCCTTCATGGCCCTCCAGGAACGGGGAAAACACTAATAGCAAGGGCTGTTGCAAATGAATCCGGTGCCAATTTCTTCTCCATAAACGGACCGGAAATAATGAGCAAGTACTACGGACAGAGCGAACAGAAACTAAGAGAGATATTCCTGAAGGCTGAGGAATCCGAACCTTCGATCATATTCATTGATGAAATAGACTCTATAGCTCCAAAGAGAGAGGATGTACAGGGGGAGGTCGAGAGAAGAGTTGTTGCTCAGCTTCTAACACTCATGGATGGCCTGAAAGAGAGAGGGCATGTCATAGTTATTGGTGCAACAAATCGTATTGATGCTGTGGATCCTGCACTGAGGAGACCAGGAAGATTCGACAGGGAGATAAATATAGGTGTCCCCGACAAGAAGGGCAGGAAGGAGATCCTTGCAATACATACCAGAGGAATGCCATTCGGTATGGACGAGGATAAAAAGATAGAATTTCTGGATGAAATAGCCAGCCTCACATATGGATTTGTAGGAGCCGATCTGGCTGCCCTGGCCAGGGAATCGGCAATGAATGCACTGAGAAGGTACCTTCCTGAAATCGATCTGGATAAACCTATACCCACCGAAGTGCTTGAAAAAATGCAGGTCACTGACGAGGACTTCAGGGAAGCATTGAAGGCCATAGAACCTAGCAGCCTCAGAGAGGTGACCGTTGAAGTCCCAACAATCACGTGGGAAGATATAGGTGGCCTGGAATCAGTTAAAGGCGAACTTAGGGAGACTGTTGAGCTGCCGCTCCTTAAGCCTGATGTATTCAAGAGGCTTGGAATAAGGGCTGCAAAAGGATTCCTTCTCTACGGGCCTCCAGGTGTTGGTAAGACACTTCTCGCAAAAGCAGTTGCCAATGAGAGCAATGCCAATTTCATTTCTGTAAAAGGACCAGAAGTCCTGAGCAAGTGGGTTGGAGAAAGCGAGAAGGCTGTGAGGGAGATATTCAAAAAGGCAAAACAGGTTGCACCGACCATTGTCTTCTTTGATGAGATTGATTCCATAGCTCCAAGAAGAGGCCAGTATGGGGACACAGGTGTAACGGAAAGAATAGTCAATCAGCTTCTGACATCGCTTGATGGTGTGGAGGTACTGCAGGGAGTGGTGGTCCTTGCTGCCACAAACAGGCCAGATATTATTGACCCCGGCCTCTTAAGGGCTGGGAGATTTGATAAGATGATCTATATACCTCCGCCTGATGAGGCCAATAGGCTCAAGATACTGCAGGTCCATACAAAGAATATGCCCCTTAAAAAGGATGTTAATCTTAATGATATATCCAAGAAAACAGAGGGCTATGTTGGTGCCGATCTGGAAAACCTGTGCAGGGAGGCAGGAATGATGGCATACAGGGATGACCCGGAGGCAACAGAAATAAGCCAGAAGAATTTCCTTGATGCCATGAAATCCATAAGGCCGTCAGTAGATGAGGAGGTTCTGAAGTTCTACAGGGGCCTTTCTGAGTCTCTGAGCAAATCTGTATCAGAAAAGAGAAAAGTAGTGGAGGAACTGGGCCTTTACCAGTGAATCTCCACACTTTCCATTTCTAATTTTTTATATGATGACTGAAGGCGTTGATTCCTTTGGATTCAGGATCTAACAAGTATTCTGTCCTTTCAGTTACCACACTCGGGTCTCTGATGGCGGCAGTAGACTCAACAATTGTGTTCCTGGCAGTTCCTGCCATGGCAAAATACTTCAAAACAGGAGTATCTCTCCTTACCCTTGTAATTGTGATGTATATTGTAACCCAGACTGCTATGATGATTCCAAGTGGCACCATCGGGAACCGCCTTGGAATGAAGAAGATATATCTCAGTGGTTTTGGCATATTTGCTGTATCCTCCCTCATAATAGCTCTATCGCCGGACATATCATTTGCCATATTCTTCAGGGGAGTAGAGGGTATTGGTGCTGGAATACTAGGTACACTGGGTTTTCCAATTCTTTTAAAATCATTTCCATTTGAGGAGAGGGGAAAGGCAATAGGAATAAATTCAGTTTCCTGGTCGGTAGGAGCACTGATTGGGCCACTACTTGGAGGTTTCCTTGTAACATATGACTGGCGATACATTTTCCTGATCAATGTGCCAATCGGGATTATAGGGCTTATACTTGGGATCAGCCGAATCCCCGCAGACAAAGGGGACAGAAGCGTAAAGTTCAGGCCTGGAAATTTTCTCACATTCTTAGTATTCATAATACTGGTTGTGATGGGCATTTCACTTCTCAATTACTACTTCCTCATAGCCGGGGCTTTTATGTTCCTGCCCTTCTATCTTGCGGAGAGAAGAGACCCGCTAATTCCACCAAAACTGCTCAGGAACCGTTCATATTATCCTATAGTAATGGCATCCGGGCTACAGGGCATAGGGTTTTTTGGAACAATATATGTTCTAAGTGTCTATTTTCAATCCGACCTGGGGGTATCACCGATCGTTGCCGGGATCCTTGTTGCTGGATATCCTGTGGCTTCAATTATAGCAAATCCACTTGGTGGATCACTACTTGACCGCAGCGGAAGGGGTTCATCACTGCTCGTAATAGGGCTGGTGCTTCAGGGAATAGGCATAATGGTTGCAGCCTTTATACTCCCTCACAGGTACATATTGACGGTCCCTCTTTTTATTGCCGGGTTTGGTGGGTCCATATACTGGGCAGTCTCAACCACACTGGGTGTGGATGCAGCAGGCAGGGAATTCAGGGCTATGGCAAGTGGAACTCTTTACACCATACGCAATCTATCCCTAGCTCTGGGAATATCACTGCTCCCGGTTTTCATGGACTTTTTCTCCTCCTCATCTTCAGCGTCTGTCATTATTCTATCATCGCATGTTAACATGATTACTGCGGCCGAATACTACATGCTGTTCATAGCTGTTGCTTCATTCGCTTCCCTTCCTCTCTTCCTTGCGAGATTCAGGACATGGGAGGGGATATCAAATCCCCACTCCTGACCCATTGCATAAAGCAAATGATAAAGATGGGGAAAATTTAACTATAATATATGTATTAATCAAATCGTAATGACCCGAAAGAAGTTTGCCTCTGACATGATCAAGAAGGCCCTTGTCAACAATGATGGTGAGACCATTGGAATGATAGTAAATTTTGTTGTTGACACTGTTACCGGGTCCATTAAAAGTGTTCTTGTAAAACCTTCCGGCCCAGAAAGGTATTCTGATTTTCCACTGGACAAGGAGGGTCGATACATGATACCTTTACCCAGAATAAAGCCGTTCAGGGACGTCTATGTTACTGATGTAAAGAAAAGGGGAGAGGTACCGAAAATCTGATATATATTAGTGAAACAGCGGAAAATAAGCAGAAAGGAGAACTGCTGTCAGAACCTGAATCAGGACTATCTGATTAGTCATCCTGCTTATTCCGATTGTATCCTTTTTTAGAGTAAGGAAATGAAATACTGATACCGCAAGGGGAATAAGAAGCAGAAGGAACTCCCTGGGGAAAAGTGCCTGGATAATGAATCCTGGAAAAAGTACAGCAGCATATATGGGCCTGAATTTTCTCACACGTACTCCGTCCTGTCTGTCTTCAGGAAGATGATGCAGATAACGAATTGCTGAAGCAAGAAGGCCAAGTAGTATAGATATCAGGATTATCTGCAGTGTAACAGGGGCATCAAAAGCTATTGCCGATCCGATCACTGAAAATATTCCAAAGGACATAAACGTTGAAACCTCACCAAATCCCCTGGAATTGAATCGGAATGGAGGCAAAACGTACATGAGTGATACTGCAACTGCAAGAAATCCTATGATGAGTAAGGTATACTTATGGTAATAAAAAACGATGAAAAGCCCAACTGTGATGGAAAGAAGTGCACAGACAACAAAATATATTCTTACTGTCTCCGGTTTAACTCCTGAACGCTCAATAAGATAAGATCCAATTGGAAATGTGGTATCATCATTTCTGAGGATTCTCCCTGACTTGTGATCAAAAAAATCCATGGAAAGGTTGAGAGCAGCCTGCATCAGCATAACGACTGCCACCAGAAGTATGAACATAACCGGGTCTCGAAATCTGTTATAAGACCATACCACCAGAACCGGAGAAAAGGAGGTGAAGTAAAGTGGAAGTTTGAGGCCCTTTGCTATATTCATGCATTCGTGATTGTGAAAAGCTAATTAATTTCTCGTCAATTTAATTTTCCTTCACTCTTATATATCATTTTCCAATACAGTATAGATAACATATGGACAGAGCCGTAATCAAGCTGCTCAGGAAAGCCAGAACCATGACTTTATCCACTACTGGAGTCAAAACATGGACAACAAAGACTTTCTATGCTATGGATCACGGTTTTCTATTCTATATTGAAAAAGGCGGTCTCACTTTAAAGAACATTACAGAGAATCCGAACATAAGTTTTGCAATAGACGAGAATAAACTGAATCTTTTTGTTCAGGGCTCCGGGAGAGTTGAAATTTTGGGCGAACCGGATGATCTGCAGAGAGAGAGGGGGATATTACTTCACAAGGTTCCTGAAGATGCTGCATTCTCACATAGCGGGCACGTATTTCTGGCCAGGCTTGTCCCTGATGAAATACGGGTAATGGATATGCGTGTTGAAATGAAGAGATACAGTGCCGACGTAAATCTCGATGAAATGACAGAGCATTTCCAACCGATCTTTAGCCTTTTCAGGGTATGGTCATTTCAGCAGAGCATAATTGCATTGATTATTGGTTCCATACTTGCTGTCAGGCTGAATTTAGTATTTCTGGTTCTTTCAGTTCTCGGTATTATGGCCGCCCATGGCGCTTTCAATGCCATAAGCGGATACTTTGATTTCAGGACAGGGAACGATACGCCCAGATCCCTGACCAGTTCAAGAGTTTTTGTTGACAACCTTGTACATCCGAGGAAGGCCCTTGGAGTCTCCTATCTACTGCTCGCGCTTGCTCTTGTGGATGGGGTATACCTGGCTATTTCCAGGCCACAGATTTGGCCATTTATCCTGATAGGCGTTGTAGCAGGTGCTCTATATAGTGCCCCAAAAATAGGGTTTAAAAAATATGCTCTGGGAGATGTTGCTGTCTTTGTTGCATGGTCACCCGGAATATTCCTTGGCGCTTATGTACTTCAGGGAGGAATAATAAACCTTCCAATACTTCTGATATCATTTTCAGTTGCCCTTCTAACGGTGAATATCCTGCATGGAAATAACTGGAGAGACATGGACGACGACAGGAAAGTCGGGGTCAGAACAGTTGCAAATGTTCTTGGAGAAGAGGGATCAAAGATCTATTATTATGCACTCATTTGGTCTCCATATGCCCTTGTTGTCCTGGCATATTTCCTTGAGAGGCACCTATACCCGTTGTTTGCCGTAATGCTTACAGTTCCTCTGGCAATACAGCTTTCAAGAATTGCTGCAAACAGGAAGAACATAAAAAGGTCAATGCTGGATATGCTTACTGCAAGAGCAACTTTCTACTTCGGTCTTTTCGGGGTTATATCCTATCTTCTTGTTACCTATGCCTCAGGGGCACTTCATCTTGTAGTGTAGGACAGGGAATAAATGTCCGTAAAAGGAGATTATTCTCTTAGTGACTTTATAAGGAACCTGATAAGGAACAATTTGTT
>JAJZZZ010000039.1 GCA_021797265.1 Thermoplasmata archaeon | reverse complement strand
GTTTCTTCAGGCCGGCTGCAGTGGCCCTGGATCTTGCCTCAGCAAAGGAATCCGAGAGTGTGCTGAACCAGACTGTGATAAGAAGTATGGCTGAAACATAGGCGTAGAACAGCCGGTCTGATTGATGCGCAAGGTCAGGGAATGCCGATGGCACAATTGTCATAAGCAAAACAACAAAGAAGGAAAGCTCCACAACGAACATCACGGGATTCTTTACGAGTTTCACCGGGTTCAGTCTGGCCAGAGAATCGTAAGTGATATAGCTCCAGTTCACATTTTCCTCCATATTTCCGTGCCCGGTGCCCATATTGTCATTCATTCTTGACCTAAAGCGCATTTTTCAACCCCTCCAGGAACATGAGAATTGGCCCAAGCGCGAGAAACGGAAAGAATGTCAGAACTGCCAGTATGAAAATGCTTGCAATCAGAATTGCAGGGAAAATAAAGTTGTCAGTCCTCAGCGCTATTTCTGCACTCCTCTTCTTCTGCTGCATCCTTCCGGCTATGGCCAGCATAATGACAATGGGTATGAACCTGCCACACCACATCACTATCCCAGTGGAAACATTGAAGAAGACGGTGTTCGCTTCAGTCCCGAGAAAATCTGACCCATTGTTGGCAGCGGCAGATGTAAATTCATAGAAAACCTGAGTGAATCCATTGGGGCCTGTGCCAAACCCGATTGCATGAACAGCACCTGTTGCATATGCCAGCGCAGTGGGAACAAGTATGATAATCGGGTGTGAAAGGAACGCCAATACAGCTAATTTCACGTCGGTGGCATTTATCTTGGCTCCAAGGTATTCCGGCGTCCTGCCTGCCATGAGGCCAACAATGAATACGGTAATTATGACATACATGAGCATATACATCGCACCAACCCCTATGCCACCAGGCGTAGCCTGGATTATCATGCCCATAAAGGCAGAGAGTATCACAATAGGGTTCATGGCAGCCAGCGATGCGTTAACAGAGCCAGTGGTAAATGCTGTGGTCGTAACAGTCCAGAAAACAGGGGAGAACGCACCGAACCTTGTCTCCATTCCTGCACCGAGTGTAGCTACTGGCACAAGTGCAATGGCCATGTCTATGGCATAAAGGCCATAGGAAGCCAATAACAGCGTCCTTCCCTCATTTCTTCTCCGTATCATTCTCCCAAAAAGGAAGACCATGGCCGTTGGGAGAATCATCATCGCACCCACTTCAAAATAATTTGCCAGTGGGTTCGGGTTCTGGAACGGGTACGCTGAATTTGATCCGAAATATCCTCCTCCATTGGTTCCAAGCTGCATTATTGACACGAGAGACGCCACTGGCCCCACTTTCAATATCTCCAGCGCCCCGGAAAGCGTCCTGGCAATGGTGTATCCTGAAAGAGACTGGGGGATGCCCAGTGCAACGAAAATAATGGAAGCAATCAGGCTTAGAGGGATCAGAACCCGCGTGAGGCTCCTTACCAAATCCACATAAAAATTCCCAAGCATTTTCTCTTCGTGGGCATTTCCTGCAAAACCCCTGAAAATAGCAACAGCCACAGCAAGCCCTGTGGCAGCTGAAGTGAATTGCAGAAACTGTATGCCAACCATCTGGCTGAGATACGAAAGAGATGAGCCTCCACCATAATGCTGAAGGTTGGTATTGGATGAAATCGACATCGCCGTATTCAGGGCAAGGGACCAGTTCAACCCGGGAAAATTCATAGGGTTCAGTGGAAGGGCCCCCTGGAATGTCAGCACAAGGAATGACACTATAGCGGTAAAAATACTAAAAATGAAAAGGCTGAGGAAATACTCCTTCCAGTCCATTCCCTTGTTCTTGTCAACACCAATCAGCCGGTAAATAAAATCATCAATTGGATTGAGAATCCGGTCAAGAAACGTCTTCTCATTTTCATACACTTTTCTTAAATATATTGAAAGTCCCCAGGCAAGGAATATAATTATTGCCCAGACAATGGCGATTATAAGCAGGTAACCTGCCCCAATCATGATGGCTTTCCCTCCATCAATTCATAGTAGTTCAGCACGGAATTATCGTAAAAATATCCGTTTGCCAGACCTTTAAAGAGGCTGGGCCCGTATAACATTTTATTTAATATATTATTAAAAATATATCGTATGCTCATAATATTGTTTTCACGTTCCATAGTTTTTGCTCCATCTTCATCTATCAATAAGAAATTGACCCAAAAATGGGGTCAGTCAACGTTTCTGAGTTGCTCTTGGACCTTTGTCTGAGCTCAGTACTATTGAACTCACAACGCTTTTCACACCGGGAATTTTCATAATTTTATTCTTCAGGGTATCCCGGAATTCTTCTATGCTTTTGGCGCTAACCATTGTTGCAATGTCAAATTCACCGGTAACTTCGTACGCCTCTTCTACAGCGTCGAGCAGACAGAGCTCACGAACGACATCTTCTACCTTCGTGGTGTCTACAAAAATATCGACTATTGCCGTGACAGGCTTATTGCTTACAGACTCGTTTTCGACAGTCATTGCTCTGGCTCGTTCATTGGTATGGGGTATTAATATATTTGCTTATTAATTCACAAATCATAAAATAATAACGGAAATTGCAGGTTTTGCATAATATAGTATAAATACTGCAATCGACGTTATTTTTAAACGATTTACAAACACACAGCAAAAAATTCTTTTATGGATATGCTGTTAAATAGAATATGCAGGATGCAACTCTGACTGTTAGGGCAGGCCTGCCGGATTTTTCACAAGGGGATCCATTCCTGCCTGGCCCAACTTTTTCCGCAAGTTTCCATTTCAAGGGTAACAATCCCGGGCCCTATTATTATGGCCGAAACCACAATCCCACCTGGACTAATTATGAGCTTGCACTCGGCCAGTTGGAAAGTGGAGTGGCTGTTGCCTTTTCATCAGGCATGGCAGCCATAACCGCTGTTCTTAGCGTTGTGCTATTCAACAGACCTGATCCGGCGCACAAACCTCCAGTGCTCGTCATGCCATCAGACTGCTACTTTGGGACGAGGAAACTGGTGGAACAGCACTTTGCAAAACTTGGAATAAAGGTGCGATACGGAGCTACAAAAAACAATGGGCAAATTAGCCTGCTGGAAAATGCAACTCTCCTCTGGCTGGAAACACCAAGCAATCCTGAACTTGACGTATGCGGCCTTCCTGAATTAATAGAAGCAGCCCAAGGAGCAGGATCTCTGGTGGCAGTGGATAATACAACTGCGACTCCACTGGGACAAAAGCCACTGGAACTTGGGGCAGACTTCAGTGTATCAAGTGATACAAAGGCACTGACCGGGCACACGGATCTCATTCTAGGGCACGTTGCAACCCGCGACCCGAAATGGGCGGAAGGGTTGAAAGCCTTCCGCACACAGCAGGGAGCTATACCGGGACCAATGGAAACCTGGCTGGCCCATCGCTCTCTCTCAACCCTTCAGTTGAGATTATCAAGGCAGAGCGAAAACGCACTGGAAATCGCTAAGTTCCTGGCAAGGAAAATAGGAAACAAAGCGGTACGCTACCCCGGTCTGCCAGAAGACCCTGCCTTTGAAGCGGCGTCCAAACAGATGAAATATTTTGGCCCTGTTGTGAGTTTCGTTCTGGAAAATAAAGAACAGGCAGACCGGTTCCTCGAGGCATGTAAATTGGTTGGAAGTGCAACAAGCTTTGGAAGTGTCCACACAACAGCAGAGAGGCGGGCGAGATGGGGAGGAGATAACATTCCCCAAGGTTTCATACGGTTGAGTGCAGGCTGTGAAGGTATACAGGACCTGCTGGAAGATATCGGCCAGGCACTCGTCAGGGTTCAGGACCAGTAGGCTGGACTATGGAAAAGTGTAGAAAGAGATGCACACGGTGAGCGTATTGTGGTCAAAATAGCAAAAAATTGCTGCCATATGGCCTATAAATATCCTAAGCTTTTCAGGAAAGCTCTTATCCGTTCATTGAATATTACGAAATCTTCCAGTTCGTTCCCTAGAAGGGAAAAAGCAATTTTATCATCAATCTTGCCATATCTGTGTACAACAATATTTCTGAATCGGCGCATGGCAATCAGTATATCGGAAATGTCTGAATCAATGATGCCCTTAGACATCAGATTTTGAACCACATCATCCTCACTAGAAGGAATCCCAAGAGACAAATCAGCATTAATCACGTGGCATATGTCAAATACGTTTTCAATTGCATACTCCAGGCGTTTGTATATTCCATCTTTCACTATTCCCAAATCAACAAATTCCTCAATTTGGTGAGGCATATTCTTTTTGACCAGTTCTAAGCTTTCCTCTATTTCAGTTATCTTAGTGTATATCAGGGTATCTCTAACTTGCCCTTTCTTCATTGAATCGCCTTTTTTCCTATGTAGTCATAGAATCTGGGTTTGAACTCGTCATACTCCTTAATAGTATCATAGGCTAATTCGTAAACTCTGGATATGTCTTTTGAAAATAATAGCCGTCCCTTGAAGACATCAATTCTGATATAAAGCGGCAATTGTCGGAAAAGTTTGATATCAAGTATGTTATTGTTAATTGAGGACATTGCACTGAGAAGGAATTTGTATGCTTCCTTTTCGGCGCCACTATAGCAAATGCAGATGTCAATATCGGATCCCTCATGCGATTTTCCATAGGCTGCTGACCCGTAGAGATATATGAATTCCACCTTCTCGCTGCCAGGTAAAGCTATTATCCTTCCGACAGTCTCATTAATTATATCTTCCAGTTTTTCCATAGAAAGCCGCAATCCCACATCTTGCGATGAGCGAATTTTCATAGAAAAGAAGCTAATAAATATATCTCAGGCCATTTGAAAAGCTAAAATTGCCTGAATTCTGGTTTTCGGAACCGCTTTGATGGAATCACCCTGGTACCAAATTGATGGTGTGAAGAGAGATAGGTCCGTAAACAAAAATTGAAGGGAGAATAAGAAGGTGGAGATTGCCACTCCTCTCTCGATAGGTTCAATGTCAAAAATCTCTCTTTCACAGCTTCCTTCTTGATTCAATACATCATCATTTGAAGTTGGGAGAAACATAAAAAAATGGTTGGGGTTGACCCCATCAATCTCAATCACGGCTTACTGAGAGCCAGTATGCAAGTGCAAAGGGAATCACCATCCAGAGTATACCTGCGGTTATGAGCAGCGGTGGAGTTATGCCAAAAAGGGCAGGGTTTATTGTTGCACTTGAGATGAACCCCATCCTCCCCGTGAAATATGTCTGTATCAGTGTGGAATACCCCGCCGGGCTGGCATAGTTGAAGGCGATCTGGGTCCTCAGGTAAGCATCTGAACTGCTGCTGACTCCAAATGCTGAGAGCAATGCAATGGGAATTATGGACCAGAAGAGGTCCCAAACAACAAATATTCCTATTGATGCGCCCAGCAGTGCTCCCTGTGATTTTGCAAGATGGGAGAATAAGTACACGAGTGCAAGGAACGAAAGGCCTTCAACAACATATGTCCAGATGAAGTATGCATCAAAACTCGACGAAAGATACATGTTGAGGTAGTGGTACATTATCAGGTCGGAAATGAACGCCGAAAGTGCCACAGATCCAATAATCGCGACGGAATTGGAAAGGAATCTAGACACGATTATGTCACCACTGGTGATGGGCCTTTTCAGTACAGATTCCATTACACCGGTGGTTCTATCCTTGCCATATGTCAGATATGCTGCAAATATTGCCAGTATGGGAATGAGGAAGCCAAGTATCTGAGAGGTTCCGGAGAATACCAGTGACTGTAGCTGTGACTGCGTCAGCTGCACGTATATGGATAATGGGCCTATTACAGATACAAACGGAATCTTTGAATTTGAAACTGATAAGAAACCGCCAGAGGAATTTGTGGCAACCACACTGTAATTCTTTCCCTTGTCCGAAATAGTGGCTGCCGGGAAAAACGCTGCATGGCCCAGATCCGATAACTGGAACTGGTAACTGCTGTTGTTCTTAAGGGAAAGGGGAGTTGTGCTTTGCAGGGCTGAAATATTCACCTGTGAAACGTATAGATTTGTGGGTGGTGCTGGTGTCCCATTTGCGCCAACATATAAGGCCAGGAAACCCAGGTTGCTTTTGTTTGCAGGGTTGAATATCCCAGTGGTAATTGAAAGCCCTGAATAGGTATTGGCGGTTTTTATGGCAAACGGCGTCTGTGAAGTTGAAACAGGTTGTCTGAATCTTTCATATGAGTAATTGACCAGAACAGAAACTGAAGTGCCGGGCTTCCCCAATGGCATAGTTGCATTGGCATAGCCGCTTGTGCCTGATTTGCTTGAATATGTATTATTGGCATACTCATAATAGGCTGTTACCTGGGCATCCGGGCTTCCAAAAGCATCATGGAAGTATCCGACCATGGTGAGATTCTGGCCATTAATGTAGTAGCCTGTTGTAAGGGATGGCGATGAAGGTATGCTAACCGGGGAATATGTCGAGGCATTTTCATAAGACAGTAGAGAAACAAGCCCGACAATTGCAATGATCATTATTACGACAAACTTGCTGGTAAGTGTTCTCCTGATTTCGTATGCGATTGGTTTCATGTCTTCTCACCTATCAAGCTGAAGAAATATTCCTCAAGTGTTTCTCCCATGGGAGTGAATTCTCTCAAATGATAACCTGAGCCAATGAGTTTTGCAGGAATTGTTGTTATTTCGCTATCCTTCAGAGTGAGATCTGAAAGGTAAATGTCCTGCCCATCGAACCTTGGGCTTCCATAATCCTTCAGCAGGTTCAGGCACTGGGGTTCATAATTGTCCACAGTGATCTTGACCAATGTCTTACCAAGCGATCTAAGTTCATTTCTCGTAAGCAGCTTGATGAGCTTTCCGTGGTTGATTATTGCAACCCTGTCTGCAACATCCTCCACCTCGCTGAGTATGTGAGATGAAAGAAGCACTGCTTTGCCAGCCTTGCGCATGTCAAACATGAGCTTTCTCACAAACACAACTCCTTCCGGGTCAAGCCCATTGAGGGTTTCGTCAAACAGCACGTTTTGCGGGTCTCCAAGAATAGACTCAGCTATGGCAAATCTCTTCTTCATTCCCTGGGAATAATTCCTGAGCTTCTTGCCAAGGTCATTCTGAAGTCCCACACTGGTGAGCAATCGTGTGATTCTCTCTTCAGCCTCCTGTCCATGCAGGTCGTAAAAACCTGCGTAGTAATTCATAAGCTGGACTGGTTTTGCATTTGGCTCAAAATTGGGAAATTCGGGAATCCATCCTACCCTGGCAGCAGCCTTAATCTTGTCCTTGACCATGTCGTGACCATCAACGAGCACTTTGCCTGAAGATGGTAGAATTATGCCTGCAGACATCCTTATGGTGGTTGTTTTTCCAGCACCATTGAGCCCAACGAGACCAAGGATTTCACCATCCCTGATCTCAAGGTCTAGATTGTCAACCGCGGGTGGAGCCTTTGGAATATAACTTTTTGAAATCGCTTCAATGTTGATCATTTATCTGCTCACGGTTTCCGATATCGAAATTAGAAGTTATATCTTTTCCCCTAGTTCTGACATATGAGAGTTGCAACCTTTCGTTTCAAGTTACATTTTTATTATACAGGAAAAAGTCAATTTGGAATGTGTTGATTTTTGCAGTGAAAACATACAGGCACAGATTATACCCATCTGCGGAGCAGAAATAATGGTGATGACCTGTTTCAGGCTAAGTCCTATTTTTAAATGACGGAAATGAATCCGGCCAGAGCCAGCACTACGTTTCAGTCCTGACGTATTTATATCGAAGAGATGATATGGTCGTAATGTTTGACCTGATCACTTCAATTCTTTTCCTGTTGGTTGTGGCCATAGGATTAGGCGCCATATTCAACAATTTCGGGCTTCCAGAGGTGGTCGGGGCTATAATTGCAGGCATATTGCTGGGGCCAGCAGTTTCTGGCCTTATCCTACCTTCATCTGAACTTTCAACAATAAGCCTGCTTGCACTTTTCTTCATCATCCTGCAGATTGGCATAGAGGCTTCTTCTGACATATTCTCAAAAAACATAAAATATGTAATGGGGTTTGCAGCCTTCTCGTTCATAATTCCTTTCCTCATTATGTCATTAGGGTCTTACTATTTTTTCGGGCTGCATTATCTCGAAGCTGTCAGTGTTTCTCTTGCAGTGAGCATTCCATCCATATCAATAACATCGGTGCTGCTGGTCAGATCAGGGCTCATTAAGATAGATGACGGGCTGAGGCTTCTTGGAGGGGTTGCAATGAGCGATACCATTGCCTTCATCATCCTCGCATCCTTTCAAAGGCCAGCTTCCACAATAATAATAGTGCTGGCTTCCCTTGCGGCCTTCCTGGTTTTTGTTTATTTCCTTGATCTTTTCCTGAAATCAAGATCGGAACGAATAAGGGGAAGATTCGGCCATCTTACAAACACCGAGAAAGAAGGGGTTATTTTTGCAGCTGTCATACTTATGGGCCTTGCAGTTTCATCATTTTTTGAGTACATAGGCATTACATTTGTTCTGGGGGCCTTTTTTTCTGGGCTGCTAATCCACCAGAATTCAGTCGGCGAACAAACCTATGGAGTATTGAAGAGGACGTTCCAGAGAATAAACTCGAGTTTCTTCATTCCTCTGTTTTTCAGCATATCCGGGCTTGAAATGACACTGATCCCGGTTTCTTCTCTACCGTACCTTCTATTCCTGGTGATAATAACAGCTACAGTTGGTGGATTTGCAGCTTATCAGTTCTCGAGGCTGTACATGAAGAATATTACTCCAAGGGTATCCCTTGGCATATTTGGAGGAAGAGGTGCAGTGGGAATTATCATTGCCTCAATTACGCTTTCCAATGGATTTATTGGCAGCAAAGATTACTCGGTGGCTATTTTTGCAACCATAATCATGGCCATGACATTCACTTTTATCTTTGAAAGGTCTTTGAGAAAGATGACCAATTCCTCACCAGCGATGACCGGATGAGTAGTGAATAGCAGATATCTGCCTTATGCCAAGAACAAGGGAATAGGGAAAATGGCAGGGGCCATTTGATGCAAATTGCATCGATGCCTTTCAATCCGCCGACAGGTCTGGATTTTCTGGCTTCTGCGCCTGTTCCAGTCCTCCCAGTGACATGATGACTTCCCTTTCCCGGACTGTTCCTGCAAACTTTCCCTGAGAGTCTACAATGGATAAGATTGGGATCCTGCTCTCCTTGAAAGTCCTTATTATATCTGTGACAGCAGTTTCTTTACCTATTGTGACGGGTCGCTCCAACCAGAGGTTTTTCACCTTCATTCTGCTCATTTCCTTTTCGGAGAGCATGAAGACGTCTCTCATGATGAGAGTGCCTACGGGCATAGATTTTTGATTGATTACGACAGCTCCCGGGGAATCCAGTGAAACACATTTTTCCATTGCGGTCTTTACAGAATCATCTATCTTTACCACAACATCAGGAAGGGCGCTTCTTATTTTCAAGCTTGTAAGGTCCTTGAACCTTTCAGCTACTGATATTTCTCCCTTGGTTAGCTTGGTTAAATAAGGGGTCCTCATTACAATATCCCTTATGTCCATGATGACGTAACCCGCAACTATCCAGATAAGGAAGAAAGTAGAATATATAATGAGAGTCGAATAGGCTGAATAGACAAGTTCCACCGAAGTGATCACGGCTGCAGTTCCAGCCAGGAAAGCCTCCTTGTAGTCAATTAGAAACTGCAGTAAGCCTTTAGAATCCCTCTGTATGAGCCTTCTGCCTCTGCGGATGCCGATCCTCATCAGTGATGCTCCCGCCATTATATGAATGAACAAGCCTCCAAGGGACGCAATTGTACCAAGAATTATGAATGAGGCATAGGCGGGGAGGAAAGCTAGCATGATGGATGGAACAACTATTATTACAACGGAAACTGTCAAATTTGCATTTATGGGCTGTTCCTTCAGTTTCTTTGCAAAAAATGTAGGGAAAGTCCTGTCAAAACCCATCCTGAATATGGTCCTTGAAGCAGCCGAGCCAAATGACAGGATTGCAAGGATCCCGTCATTTATGGCCGCTATGGAAACCGCATAAATTATGTATTTGCTGTACTGGGAGAAGTGCCCGGAAAGGATGGAAAGGACAGGCAGACCGGAACCGCCAAGGGGAATAGTTATGTTCTTCTGGAGGAGCAGGTTGGATATGGCATAAATGAATAGCGAGGCCAGCAATCCTCCAGTAAGGATTACTGAAATGGCTGATCTTCCCACAACTTTCTCTGCATTCTTCACCTCGCCGGAGATGGGAGCAATCGCTCCATAGCCGGTAGGAATGCCCATGGCGAATAGGATACCTAGTGCAAGTGCTCCTCCGCTAATGTGAGTTACACTGGGATTTGGTATATAGGCTGCACCTCCAGTCAGGTAAAATGATATGCTTATGATGAACAGGATAATTCCGATTTCCGCAATTCCTGTATAGATTGCATACTTTGCAGATGGTTTTATGCCCACAATAAGGAAAAAGGAAGCTGGCAAAACGATAGCTAAAAGTGTCGGGTAGACCGGGAAACCGAAGACCGCTGAAACCACGTAGACAGCACCGATCACATACGCCAGGCCAAATAGCAGGGAATAGAAAAGGTACACCCATCCAGTACTGAAACCTACCCTTTCGGAAAGGACCTGGAACGCGTATGTATAATATCCTCCAGAGGTCCTGAACCTTTTGGACAGCTGCATTACCACAAGGCCGTTGATCAGCACGAGCAGAGTGCCAATCACCATTATCAGCGGTGACAACAAGCCCCCATAGGTCAGTGCTACCGCCCCATAGGTCAACAGGCTCAGCAGTGGCGACATTCCGCCAAAGGAAAGAAAGAAGACATCTCTGAATGTAAGGTGTCTTGGAAGGTCAGACTCAGGTCCTGCCTCAGAGTTCTGATTGTTCATAATGACTCTTTTTGTGCATACATCGCAGCATAAAATATGATCTTTCAATCTTCATAATATCGATTACTGCCTTTGATAGATTATTGAATATTCAAGTCGCCACTATATGCTGATCAATGTTAACGCATCTGTTCAATGAAAATATGATGATTATTGGCCTTCTTGTCAGTGTTTCCACCAAAGATAAGGAACAGAAACCGGAAAGCCAGCTTATTAGAATAAGGAGATATTGCAAAAATATAAGATAGGACTATAAAAAGTATGCAGGCTCCGCTTATTGTAAAAAGAAGGTTCTTCCTGGTCTTAAGCCCATTATGAATGAACTGATACAATTGGAGGGGAACCTTGTCATAAGGCTCGACAGAATCGGAAGATCCCTTCAGAATCTCCTGGAAAGTTTAAACATAATAAGATCCAATGGGAAATTCTTTGAGGCCACAGATCACTAAGGACAACACAGCGTTACACTCATGTCACACAGCATGAGGTTGCGGAGGTGGTTAGATCCCGTCTTGGGGAGATATTTCAAGGAAGTGGAAAAATGACGGAATTGGCACGGATGCATGAATCCGGACATAGAACAGATGGGGCTGCCCGGATTTGGACCGGAGTCTCAGGCTCCCAAAGCCCGTAGGATACCAAGC
>JAJZZZ010000038.1:8294-12071 GCA_021797265.1 Thermoplasmata archaeon | reverse complement strand
CAGACACAATTCTAAGATCCATGAGGAAGGAATTTCACAACCTCATGGTAATAAGGATAGACCGTGAATCCTATGGGAAAGGCAAGGACACTGCATTCAGATCAAGCACCGGAAAATTCATTGTTCCGTTTCACAGCAACCTTGTTTATCCGGTGGAATACGCAGATATACTTCACTCGTTTCTTGACTTCAGCCTGAAACGACTTTACTTCTCGGAGCTTTCACTGGTTCACAGGGATCTGATAAATGAGGTGGGGGGATGGCGTCACCTCTCAAACGGGGAGGACGTTGACCTCTTCTCAAGACTGGCCGTGAATTTCGGCATCCTGGCATGCCCTACCAACCTGATGTGGAAAGACAATATAACCATAAAGGAAATTCTTGGCATGAGATATCCCTCGCAAGCTCCTGGGGGTCCCGATGGCCAGAATCTGGCCATGATCAGGGACCTCATCATTGCATGCAATCTTTCCCTGCGGGAGATACTGGATCTGTCCAGAATAAGAAAGAGCCTGGAAGGCACAGGTGGCAGGTTTCTCATGTTTGTGGCTTACATGGCTTCAAGGCTCTCCAGCATAAAACCGGTGACGTACAACCGCAACAATCTGGTGGTGGTGATGGAATCTGTCCTGGAATCGCTCATTCTCAGGGAGTATCTCAAGATACCTGAAATGGAGGATCGTGTTTTCCTGCAGATCGATAGAACTCATATTGAGTTTCTTACTGAACACAGCAAAATGTTCCGTGACATGAAGGCATCCCTGGCCTACTTCCTGAGGGACCAGATATGAGCAGTTGCCAATTCGACAGGAATGATTCCCAGCAGTGATGCGGCATAGATTTCTTGCTCTTATTTCTGCCATTAAGGAATGACTCTCCAGATTCAATGTTACTGTTCATTGTTTCATTTCCCTTCAACGATTGTCTATCTTTCACTGGCAATTCATCCCAATGACAGGCTCATTTCCCTCCACGCTAAAATGATTGTAAACATTAATTCAAAACAATATACGCACTGTGGCGTTTTTTCCGTCATTAATTATTTATCCGCAGCATCTTTCTGGAGCGACACATGGCCATTGTCAAGTCAAGTGTTGCGGATCTTATCATAATATTCATTCTGATCATTTCAGTTATTCCGATTCAATCCAGCGGTTTGCAGGTTACTGGTGTGGGAATCGTCAGCCCCCAGATATCCATCATGAATGGCCAGGCAATCCCTGATAACAGTACGGCGTCACCGGCCAACGCTTACTACCTGAGTTCAAACCTGTCAGTCCCTGCCAATACTACATATGTATTCAACAGTGATCACGTTTTTGCAAATTCCCTAGCTCTATCGTTCATCAATATAGAGGTTTACGGCAAATTTGAATTATTGAACTCAACACTTGGCATTTTCAACACCACCTACAACACTGTAAGAGGAATCAATATAACACTCTACGCCGGTTCGTCCATGGATGTGATCAATTCAGCGCTGGAATTCCCGGGAATGCTGAATGGGAGCAGATCAGATGTAATTATTGATAATTCAACCATTAAGTGCCCATTAGTGAATGAATCAGACCCACTGGCCTCTAAATACCTTGGGGAAATTTTTTCAGGTTCAGATATAAGCATCATAAACAGTTCTGTTTCAGGCCTGATTCATCAGTCCAGCCCATATGAATTCCCTGATGCCAAAATGTTCGTTAATCAAGCAAATTACCAGGAATTTTCAGCAAATGGAACAATTCCCATGAAGTATCCTGTAAGCCCATATGCCGGGAACGTTATGACAAACGGCATTGATCTGAATGTCTCATATACGGGCAAAGTCAACGAATCCACTGATTACCTCCTACTGGAAATGAACGGGAGTGTAATGCATAAATATGTGCTGCCATACAATACTGGAAACAATTCGGAATTGTCTGAATCTATCTATGGCAGCATGTTCGTTCATAGGGCTTCGTGGTTCGGGAACACATCGAACTTCAGCCTTGTGCTTCAGGAAGATTCTCCATACCCTGTTGGAATAATCAATATAACTCTTACCCTGGTATCCAATGACACGGTTCATGCAGAGGGATACAGCGCATATGATCTTATGCTATACAACAGCACAGCGGATATTGTGAACTCCTCACTTTCCATCAATTTCATGAGCAACATTTCAGGCAGTGGCATTCCTGACTTCATGGCAAATCATATCTATGCAGTGAATTCTGCCATAATCTGGACAGATTCATCAGTTTCAGGTAATAGTAACTACTATGCTTCGCCCTTCCAGCTGAAGAATTCCATAGTGTACATGTACAGGCTGGTAAAAATCCTGCCCGAGTATGGAGGTGCAATGGTCAATAACTTCAGGTACTCCATCTCACCGGTGACTCCTCTGCCAAATTCAATGCTCAACAGCGTGGGCATGAATATGACACAGTACAGGATTCTGTCCAGTCACAGATTCACTGCCATGTCAGGGATTCAGGTGAACTCCTCATATGAATACACTGGTGAATATGAAATAAATTGGGGAAAAAATGGAAGCACAACCTCACTGGAACCATTCCCCGATCTTCCCAAGGGCGTTGCCGCAATAAATGTGAGCGTTCCTGCACCCGTTGTGACCCTGAAGATCACCGGGGCAATGCTGTACACTGGAAACCTGACTGTCAACATGACATACAGTGCTTACTCCAAACAGCCCCAATCATTCAACGGAACAGTGGATATTTTCGCCGTGGATGAAAACGGCACCAGAAGTAATGCATGGAGTCTGCCAATCTCCGGCCTACAACCGGCAAACCTGTCCCTGAAATATCATGTCAACAACGGCCGGAATCCAGCACAGATTGAGGCGACATTTGTATCTGCGCAAATGTATGCCATGTCAGGCCTGTCTGTGAAATCCTTTCCAGTTGATCATGAATATCAGGCAAACAGTTCCATCAAGGTATCTGTTGTAGTGACGGGATATGTGCCTGGCACCACATGGATTACGGACTATGGTGGAAGATATTTCATTTCCAATTCATCATCGCTGCAATTCAACACTTCGTTAAACCTTACGCCCACATTCATGCCACCTGCTGGGTACAGAATAAGCAGCGAAGCCATATCCTATGAAGCTGATCATGCCGAGTTAGTTGATATCAGCTTCTCAGAAATAACACAAACCGTAACATTTGTTGAGATAGTCGCACAGCCTGGGCGGCAATGGTCAGTGCTCCTTGCAGGAAGGAATTATTCAACCACAGATTCAATGCTGAACGTGAGCCTGGAACCTGGTGTCTACAACTATGAGGTCAGCGCGCCAAGGGGGATGGGAATCAAGGATTCATCAGGCATAATTAACCTGACTGATTCCAATACCACGGTCAGGCTCATATTCTTCCACAGTTTCTCGCCTGTTACTTTTCTGGACAGGGCTGCCAGTCAGATTGTTTTCTATGCTGTCCTTGCCACGGCAGCCGGAATTGCAGTAACTGGCATTTCAATGAGGCGTAAACGATCCTGGTATATCTGCAGATCCTGTGGTGCTTCAGTGGATAAAGGCAGGAAATATTGTAATAAATGTGAAAGTATGAGAAGATAAAATCAAAGAGGCTTTATCTGGAAAAGCAATTCGATGTTCATGATAATTGCCGATGTCACATTCTATCCGGTAGGGAAAGGAGAATCAGCTGGCGATACAATACGCAGGGCAGTTGAAGTCATGGAAAAGTCAGGAGTACACTGCTATCCAAACAGCATGGCAACAGTTCTGGAAGCTGATACCCTTGATGAGATATT
>JAJZZZ010000038.1:0-8284 GCA_021797265.1 Thermoplasmata archaeon | reverse complement strand
AACGCCATAAAGAGCGCCGAGAGTGAAATACTAAAATCCGGTTTCAAACGCGTTGAAACAATAATAAAGATAGATCACAGGACAGATAAGGACAACAGCGTGAAGCACAAACTTGACCGCATAGGTGTTACTCACTGACGGTTACTGGTGTCCCAAAGCCCGCCCTGTTCATAGATCGTGATGGCACAATCAACAGGGATTGCCCTTATTGTCATGATCCGGCACAGCTGCATGTTTTCATGGATGCCGTCAGGCTGATGAAGAAATACCAGCAGAAAGGGTTCCTCCTCATCATTATAACTAACCAGTCAGGAGTGAATCGCGGATATTTCACTGAAGAAGATCTAGGAAGATTCAACACTGCCCTTGTAAAGCGCCTGGCGCACATGGGTGTCAGGATAGATGCCATTTACTACTGCCCCCACAGGCCGGACGAGGGATGCAATTGCAGGAAGCCGGGGACAGGGCTCATAGAAAAGGCAATGCTTGATTTTCCAATAGATCTGGAGCATTCCGTCATGGTTGGCGACAGGGATGACATGGATGGGGAAATGGCAAGGCGTCTCGGGATCGAATTTATCAACATTTTACGGGCAAAACAGTTCTAACAGAAGCTTTACTGGATTAATCTTGCAGATATTATGTCCGAAAATTCACAGAATTTATGGTCCGTCATTGAATTATGTCTGTATAGTTTATAGATAAAGGATTTATATCTGAAGGTAATTTCACAGAACATGGTAAAATACAAGTGGGTTGCGCTTTCCAACACCACAATGGGTGTCCTGATGGCCACCATAAACGGCACCATCACCCTCATATCATTACCTGCAATATTCAAGGGAATACATCTGAGCCCATTTGCCTCGGGTTCTTTCATCTATCTGCTGTGGATCCTTATGGGATTCAACATTGTCACAGCTGTTCTTCTTGTCACATTTGGAAGGCTCTCGGACATTTTTGGCAGGGTCAGGCTTTTCAATTTCGGTTTTGCAATATTCACAGCAGGGTCGGTCCTGCTGTACCTTACGCCGGGCACCGGCGTGGCAGCAGCCCAGTATCTTGTTGCAATGAGGATTGTGCAGGGTGTTGGTGCGGCCTTCCTGTTTTCAAACAGCTCCGCAATAATAACGGATGCATTCCCGGTAAATGAGAGGGGAAAGGCCCTTGGTATAAATCAGGTGGCTGCACTTGGCGGATCATTCATCGGGTTAATCCTGGGTGGAGTACTTTCCGTTATCAACTGGAGGTACATATTCCTTGTAAGCGTTCCAGTTGGACTATTCGGGACAATCTGGAGCATGGCTAAGCTCAAGGACACCGCAATGAAGGAGACGGGTCAGAGAATAGATTACGCAGGGAACATCACATTCGGTGCAGGTATAACCATTCTACTTGTAGCTGTGACATACGGCCTCCTTCCATATGGAAATGACACAACCGGCTGGTCAAATCCGCTTGTCATCGCGTCACTGGTGATCAGTGTTGTACTGCTTGTTGCGTTTCCCTTCATTGAAAGAAGGGTCAAGCAGCCCATGTTCAGGCTCTCACTTTTCAAGAGTAGAGCATTTTCTGCAGGTAATTTTGCATCGCTACTTTCCGCTGTGGGAAGGGGCGGCGTTATGATCATGCTGGTGATCCTTTTGCAGGGCATCTGGCTGCCCCTCCACGGATATTCCTATGCATCCACGCCATTCTGGGCCGGAATAGCGATGCTTCCCATGACTGCTGGATTCATGATAATGGGGCCTCTATCCGGTACAATTTCGGACAAACACGGGGCAAGAGTCCTTGCAACTGCAGGTATGTTCATAGTGGGAATTATGTTCTTTGTGCTGTCCACCATGCCGTACAATTTCAACTATGTGGAGTTCGGGATTGCACTGTTCATAATGGGCATGGGAAACGGAATGTTCGCTGCCCCAAATACGGCCGCAATAATGAATTCAGTTCCTGCTGAATCAAGGGGAGCCGCCTCTGGCATGATGACCACACTCCGGAATGCAGGGCAGACTGCAAGCATGGGGATGTTCTTCACCATTGTTATTGTGGCACTGGCAGCAGGCATGGGTGCGTCGTTCACCAATGCACTGACCTCTCTTGGTGTGTCAAACGCAGCTTATTATGGGTCGATTCTGGGCAAGGAGCCACCCACCATAGCCCTATTTTCAGCCTTTCTTGGAGAAAATCCGATGCAGACAATAATATCCGCCAGCCCCATACTTTCAAGCGGTCTCCACAGCTACACTTCAACTCTGTATGGAAAGTACTGGTTCCCAACGGCTCTGGCTCCGGCATTCATGGGCGCGTTGAGGGACGCCTTCTTTGTAGGCATGTCTCTGTCATTTGTTGCCGCCGTTGTATCACTGCTCAGGGGAAAGAAATATGTGGATGAGGGAGCACATTATGTTTCGGATGACCATGGAAATGGCCCCTCAGCGCCTTCTGTAACAGTTCAGGCACAGCCCCGTGATGACGGTATTTCAGGTGGGCCGGTACTAAAGTCATCAAACATGAGAAGGTGATTCAAATGGATGAAGAAAGAAAACAATCAAGCCTTGAGCTATGGAGGCTCATAACGTCAATAAACAAAACATGGTCGAGGCAGGTTGAGAAGAGGCTCTCCGATAACGGACTATCAATAATGGAGTTCAGGATTCTCAAGACCCTCAATAATCATGGTCCGCAGCCCATGATAAAGCTGGCGGAAGCCAACATGATCACTCAGGGATGGGTCACGAATATTGTTGACAAACTGGAAGAAAAAGGGTTAGTTCACCGCCTTAGGAGCCAGGATGACAGGAGAGTGATTAATATAGTGACCACAGAACGTGGCAGATCTTTCTTCACTGAAATCAAGGATCTGCATGAAAAGTTCATAATAGATACCCTTGATTTTCTCTCTCCACAGGACATGAACAACGTGAAATGCATCCTTGCCAGGGTTGAGGAGCAGATCGCATCCAAGGTTTCACGGCAGTCACCAGTCGCCCTGGCGGGTACAGATGCAAAATAGGCGCAGACACTAATCTGTATAGACCTGGCATTGAGAGAGGTTTTAATGATCAGATTGGATTAGGGGGAAAGTGTTCGCCCAGAGATCCCCTATCCTGATCATCCAGAATGTCCTGAGTGCCATCCTGGGTTTCGTAGGTTTATTCTTCATACTGCGTTACATTGGGACCACAGACTGGGGTTTTGTAGCCTTCGGTATAGGATTTGTTGGGATATTTTCACTGATCGGCGATCTGGGCTATTCTACTGCTCACACAATAAAGATATCCAATGGCGAGGACATTGCAACTTGCAATGCGACTTTCCTTACAATCAAGGTTGTTCTGGGACTTTTATTCGTGGTTCTTGTGGTAGCTGCACTGGAGTTCTGGACGCTTGTTCTCCACAGGGGGTTCCAGTCTCCCATAGAGTACTGGATCATACTGGCTCTCATACCTTACTTCTTTTTCCAGAATCTCACTGCGTTTCCAAATGCCTATTTCAGGGCAACACTGAAGTCCGTAAGGACGTCAATTCCCCCTCTGGTGGAAGCTGTATTCAGAAACTCCGTTTTCATATTCCTGGCTCTCATAGTCAGATATTCAGGCAGTGGTGGATATATGGATGCTCTTTACCTGTCATCCACTTACAGTGTGTCATATTCCATATACTTCATAGTTGGTCTTGTACTGGGCAGACCCTGGAAGATCTCACGGCCAACAAGGACAATGTTCAGGGCTTACACGGTAATTGCACTGCCTCTGATGCTTGTTACTTCAGTGGGAACAATCAGCGGCAATATAGATAAAGTCATAATCCAGCTATTCTGGCATGCTGATGCCACAGGTGCATTCTATACAAGCCAGACAATTGCAGCAATAATCACCACCCTGAGCGGGTCAATGTCCACATTCTTCGTTCCGTTGCTGATCAAATACCAGAAATTTCATGGCAAGAGTACCCACAACCAGTCCATACACGAATTTGAGAGGCTCATTTCCCTTTATACACTCCCAATGGTGATTCCGCTTTCAATCCTCTCACTCTACGTCATGAATATTTTCACTGCCGGCTACATAGAGTTCAGCCTTATGCTCTCTTTGCTTTCCTGGCGAGCATATTTCAGTGCCATAAACACTCCCTACAGCTCATCAATTGTCAGCAGGTCAAAAACCATGACCATTGCCAAGATTGACACAACTCTTGTGTTCCTGAATATATTCCTGATCCTGATACTTGTGCCGCCCAAGATATTCAATATATCATTCTTTTCTCTGGGAGCATATGGTGCTGCCTATGCCATGCTTGTGGGAGGCATAATATCTGCAATCGTGTACCGGGTTGTTGTAATGAAGATGGAGGGCATAAAGGCGAACTACGCTATATTCCGACAGGTATTGCCTGCCGGCGTCCAGGCGGGCTTCCTATTCTGGATCCAGACCGTTATTGTTCCAAAGGACATTCTTGTGTTGATTCCTGTGACACTTGCTTCCATGGTCATATACTTCGCTGTGGCAATTCTGATGAAGGAAACATCACTGGATGAAATCAGGAGAATCATTTCTAATTTCAGCCCTTTTGCAGTTAAAAAACGGTTTGAAGAAGAGGATACTGACACAGATGAAAAGATGATGGGCAGTTAACCTGTATTTTCCCTTAGCGATATTTTTTAAATCTTGTTTTAGTTTAGAATTTAACATATGCGAGCGAGAAGTCCCCTTTCGCAAGAGAGAGGATGAAAGCGAGCGAAACTTTATGATTTCTCTCATCATATTCCTGTGTCCGCTGGCAGACAGAAGTGAAACAGGTCGGATAGCATATTGCTTCATGCGTGCCTGCATCCGTAAAGTCAGGTGGCTTAGCATGAAGGACAGAGTACCCTCGGGCCGAGGGGAATTCAAGCCCATGGAGATTCCGCCAGCAACCTTTGAAGTGGGAAGCTCCCTGCGAAAGCTGGGAGAGGAGGTCACCCTATTGCATGGTTATATATTTCCGAATAATTCTACCGAATGATCCTATCCGTTGATGGCGGTGCAACAAAGACCTGTGCCGTAATATACGACGAGAAAGCCCGTGGATTCCTCTCTTCTGGCATTTCCGGCGCATCAAACTTCATGTCAGTGTCGGAGCAAGCCTCTCGGGAAAATATACAGATGGCCGTAGATTCCGCATTGCAGGAGGCTGAGGTCACTGAAGACAAACTAAATTACATTGTATTGGGCCTGGCAGGAATAGGCGATTCGGCCAGATCAACGGAAATCGGAAATAATATCGTCAGGAAGATCTTCGGACCTAAAAAATACAGACTTGAAAACGATGGGTTAGTAGCCTACCGCATGAGCAATCTCTTTGATGATGGAGTTATGTTCGCTCCCGGAACCGGTAGTGTTGGATATTACCAGAAGAATCAGATTATTCAGCGGGTAGGAGGATGGGGCTGGTTTGCAGGAGATGAAGGGTCGGCCTCATGGATTTCTAAGACAGCCATAACATACGCCGAAAGGCAGAGTGATGGAATACTTCCCGGCTCAAGCATGGTGGAGCTTGTGGAGCAATATTTTGGGGATAACTTCAGGAATGTTACGGGCTCAATAGAGAAAAACAGAGATAAAAGGAAGATAGCAATGATGGCCCCATATGTTACCAAACTGGCAATGGCAGGGGATCAGGTAGCAATTTCAATAATCCAGGAAGCTGGGAGATACACGGCTTCAATTCTGAATTCCATGCTTGAGCGATTTCCTAACTGTCCTGCGGTTTCTGTGGTTGGGGGAACAACTCTATCAGGTAAATTGCTTAAAGAGAGCATACAATCCTCCATGAAATGTAAGGTAAGATTCTTCCCGGGTTTTCATGTGTGTATCGGCGGGATAGTTCTTGCTTCGAGGGACATCGGCTTTTCCTTTTCTGCTGCAGAAAGAGACCACGCAATAGATTCTCTGCAAGAATCCATAATGAAGAACACTCCCGACATTCTTCGGGATTCACTTGGGATAATTGATCAATAATTGTGATTCCCGTATTTCACAGTGAAATGGCCCGGTATTGGGAAGGTCCATAGCCTTAGCGGATTCTTTTCCATCGACAACATTCATTTAAGCATTGGGTGAATCCTTACTCATGTATGAGCAGAAAGTAACAGATGTAAGGACATATATTGTTCGGAATCCTTGGAAAAAATGGGTTTTCCTGGAGTTAGTCACTGCAGACGGCTCAATCGGAACCGGTGAAGCAACTGTATTCAGTGGGCAATTTTCAGTTCAGGAGAGGCTAAAAGATCTCGGCGATTTGATCATTGGCGGAAACCCATTTAACATTGAGAGCTTCGTGAACAGATGGATGCTCAGAACATTCAACAGAAGCAAGGATCTGGTGAGCATTTCTCTGATGAGCGGTGTAGAGTGCGCAGCATGGGACCTCCTGGGGAAATCATATGGAGCCCCTGTTTATACTTTCATTGGTGGGAAATTCCGTGACAGGATTCCGGTTTATGCAAATGGATGGTATACCTCAGCAAATTCCATAGAAGACTGGGGTAAACTGGCAAAACAGGCAGTGAAAAAAGGCTATAAATCTCTCAAGTTCGATCCGTTTGGGGCCGGGTCTGGATTTCTTGATAATGAAGAGTACAGAAAGGCTCTGACCATTATCGAATCCGTTCAGAATTCTGTGGGGGAGAAGGTTGAACTTTTGATCGAGGGACATGGTAGATTCAACCGTTCAACAGCCATGAAGATTGCAAGATATCTGGAGAGATACGATAACATAGGCTGGTTTGAAGAGCCAGTCATACCGGAAGATATTGAGGGTATGGCGGTTATTTCAAAATCTACAAAGGTCCCGATTGCAGCTGGCGAGAGATTCATAACAAGATTTGATTTCATGAGGCCCTTTGAGCTTGGGGCCATCAGTGTAGCTCAGCCTGATGTGATCAACACAGGAGGAATTCTCGAAACCAAGAAAATTGCCGCCATGGCAGAGGCATATAACATAGGACTGGCACCACATCAGGCTGAGGGGCCAATCAACACTTTCATAACAGCACAGCTTGATGCTACGGTACCTAACCTGAAAATTCAGGAGATGTTCGATGAATTTGCATATCCGGAATGGGCATGGGATATAGTGGATAACAAGCCCAGGATAGTGGACGGGTACGAAATTATTAGCGATAAGCCAGGCATAGGCATAAACATTAAGGAAAAGGTTAAGGATTATCTTGCAAATGAGCAAAACAAGGACTTCAATCTGTTTTCAGAGGGTTGGGAAAAAAGAGGGTTCAAATGATGGCATTTTAATGTATCATTAAAATTATAATTGTTGATCCTTTTTCCATCTTTGATTGGTAGATTCTCCTGGATCTTATCCTCGCTAGAAATATTCGCTCCTGAAAAAGTCTTCTGAATCTAATGTCCCAAAAATAAGAAAAGGGTGTGATAATATTTACTAATTCTCAATAAATTTAGGGTTAGTTTCTATATAGTCTCCGCTTTCTGCATTGAATATCTTAATCTTGTTTTTCTTTGCATAAATAGTTAAGGATTCCCCGGGAAGTAAAGCCTCTCTACTGATTCCATTAATCCTTGAGAGTCCATTGTTGAAAAGTAACGAAATGAGAAATGAACCCTGAGAATAGTTAGACGCATCTACAACCAGATCTCCTAGTTTTTCCAGTACATCCTCAGAGTTTTCATCCTCAAAAAGTTCAGAAATGGGACGTTTTGCCGGAACCAACATCAAATCTTCTGGTCTGATCCCAACCTTGATAGATTCAGGAAGTGCTTCGTTGCTAGCAACAAGATCTTTGATTGTAACCAGTCCAGTAATTACGATATCATATTTTGCACCATTCCGGATCGACTTACCATCAAGAATATTCATATCCCCTAGTGACCCTGCCACCTTGAGGTTCTTCGGGCGATCATATAGTTCTTTAGGAGTAGCAACTTGAATAAGTTCCCCTTTCGCGATAACTGCCACTTCCTGTGCTAGTGAGAATATGTCAGAAGGATCGTGCGAAACGATGATGGCGGTCACTCCGAAATCTTGCTGTATTTTCCTTACCAGGCTTCTTGCATCATCCTTTGTGTTAGCATCAAGATTGCTGAATGGTTCATCAAGCAATAGAAGAGATGGATTCTTTGCAAGAGCCCTTGCTAGAGCTACTCTCTGTTGTTGACCTCCACTAACCTGTCCGGGTCGCTTTGTTACAACTTCACTAATTCCGAGTGTTTCAGACAGTTCTTTGACTCTAGCACGAATTTTATCATCACTCCAATGCTTAACTTTC
>JAJZZZ010000037.1 GCA_021797265.1 Thermoplasmata archaeon | reverse complement strand
TAAATGCAGGGACGAGATCAGGGAAATGTTCCAGAAGAGGTATCCTTTATAAATACACAACTTTCGGGACGCTATGTTAACAATTATGGAACACGCAATAGATTAGTCATGATGTCGGATAAATTAAAATATTCATGACGTAAAGTTATTTTACTACTTTATTTGCTGACTAAAAAGAATTATAATGAAAATGCCGGAACTATAACATAGAGGATCTCACACATTCAGGGCCCTGAAGAGAAACAAATAGCCGATCAATGAAACGGAATTGATCACCAGGAGCACGGAAGCGAGCCACGCCCCATATCTCATGGAAAGGAAGTAGTATATGATCACTGCTATGAACGAATCCGACATGAGTATTGCACTTAGCGCCATTATATTCCCAAGAGCCTTTGATTTCACGCTCATGTAACTCCTTATATAGGTTACCATGACGAAGGCGAAAACAACCATAGCAATGGCAAGAATCACCAGATTTGCAATCCATAGCGGGCCCAACCTAGTTTCCTCCTCTCATTCCGTCAACTTTCTCTATTATTTTCATGAATACCTCCTTATTCATCTCCACTGCAGATCCAGGGAAATACGTTTTAGCATAGCCATTGCCCACCACCGTGATTAAGTCGTTTTCAAGCAGAACTTTCAGGTGGTGATCAATGGTCCTGTAATTCACATTCAGTTGTCCGCATAGCTGATTTGTGTTCTTTGGTTTTTCCATTAAAGACAGCATTATTCTCGTTCTCATGGGTCCTCCTCTTGTGGATACGAACAGCCACCATATCAGTCTCTTGAATGAAGTCTCGAAATCAGTGGAAGCCAATTTTTAAAAGAAAGGTTTGAAGGGAAATAAATCTATTTCACCATTCACTTCAGATTTTGTCCAGGGCATTGCTACCTGTGATGCGGAATGTTTCGTTATATATCATGTAATCAGGATATCCGTTTGCAGTTGAGAAACCGGTCCTGTAATACATTATGTTATAGGACACATTGATGTACTTGAACTGTGAGGTGTTCGCAGCATTCTGAACCACGAACTGGATATCAGCGCTGACGTTTGCAATGTTCCCTGACAGTGTAACAGTTGGAGGCGCCTCAGCATAGAACCATACAGCAGACCAGAGAGCAAAGAACCTATTCCACGTTGTGTTGATCTGGGAAATTCCGGAGTATGTCCCGTTGAGTGGTCCACCTATCCAGTGTAGTGTGGCATTTGATTCGTACTGCTCCATAACGGTCGTGTTGTTCTCGATGGCTATGTTGTTCCAGTGGCTGAAAGCCAGATTGCCAACATAATTGGAAAGGACAAACTGTTGCGTGGGTGATATATATCCTGCCCCGACTATGTGCCATGTCTCGCTGAGTATTGACCATGAGTTATTCACTTTCATATATGTCAGTGAGTAACTTATGTTTAGATACTGCGCCTGAGTGCTTGCACTATATGGAGTCAGAACAAACTGATTCAATGAGGTCACCGTTGCTGAGGAACCTGACACTGCAACTGTGGGCGGGGATTCTGTATAATACCAGACTGCTGACCAGAGCCCAAAAAACCTGTTCCACACGGAAGTTATATTCTGAACTCCAGTGTACGTTCCGGTCAGTGGACCACCTATCCAGTGTAGTGTGGCGTTATCAAGGTATTGGGGTTTCAGCAGTGATGAGTTTTCAATGGCAATATAATCCCAGTGAGCATAGGCATCGTTCAGGACCACCGAAGACTGCTGTCCCAGATAAACACTATTCACTGAATTGTAACTTGCTTTCTCACTTGCTGCGGCAGAATATTCAAAGACAAACAACCCTGCCATTATGATGGTCAGGGCAATGAACACTGCTGCCACATACATTATTGTCTTGCTGTTCATGATGCATGATTTCGGACAATATTAAGGCGATTTTTCAAGGTTGATTGCAATTCATGTACAAATCTTGCCATGTTCAATGACAGATCTAAGGTGCGCAGCGGTCCCTTAGATTATTCAGGTAGCTCACTCTCTATTTCTACCATCACAGACAGCAACTTGCTACGCCCTGTCTTAAGTTCCTGAATGCAGTTATATATTCAGAATGCCTTAGTTATACATTATGGCGGACATTAAGGGAGCAATTTCAAGGCGGTTGGAAAAAATTATTGATCTATCAAACCAGATATACCAGTTTGCGGAACTTGGCAGCCAGGAAATAAAATCCTCTCAGCTCCTGTGCGATTTCCTGTCATCAGAGGGGTTCAAGATCACCAGGCCTCTGCTTGATATGAAAACTGCTTTCAGGGCGGAATATGGTAAGGGGGACACAACCATAGCTTTCCTCGCAGAATACGATGCCCTTCCAAACGGCCATTCATGCGGCCACAATCTTATTTCAGCATGGGCAGTGGGATGCGCCACAGTGCTTAAGGACCTATCCAAGAACATCAGGATTGTTGTTATAGGTACACCTTCAGAGGAGGGAATTGGGGAATATGCTGGCAGCAAGGTGATAATGGCTGCCCAGGGTGTTTTCGATGACATTGACATGGTATTCGGCTTCCATGCTGACGACAGGTGGGGAGTGGGATCAACATCCCTGTCGGATATCACACTGCAGCTTGCCTTTACAGGGAAGGCATCACACGGTGCTGACGCTCCCCAACTGGGAATCAATGCCCTTGATGCAGCAGTGAGCACATATTCTGCCATCAACAACCTTAGGGGATGGGCAAAGAATGACAGGCATCTTGTCATAGGCATGGTTATCAGGGAAGGAGGACAGGCAACGAATGTCATTCCTGAGAAGGCTGTTTTGGATGTGGAAATCCGGTCAACTTCATCGGATTTTGTTCGCGAATTTTCTCGGAAGGTTGAGAACATGGCAGAATCCATAGGCAGGGGATATGGGGCAACAGTGAAGGTGCGGCAGATAACACCGCTCTATGAGAGCTACCTGCATTCCAGATCTCTTGATTCTATTCTATTTAATGAGTTGAAGAAGCTGCACATAAATCCAGTCAATGTTGATGACGATTCCACAATACCGTCTGGAAGTACAGATGAGGCCAACGTGAGTATGGTAGTTCCAACAGGGCACATAGACATGCAGATCGGTTTTCCCGGCATTCCGGGTCATTCAGATGAATTCAGGGAGGCAGCCAATCCATATGTGTGCTCCACGAACCTGTCGATAGCCATTGAAGCAACAGTTGGCGCTGCAATCAGGGCATCCAGCCACGAAATGAAGGCACAGGTGCTTGGTGAATTCCAGGAGGTGAAAAGGAAATGAGGGAGGATTACAGAGAGGTCAAGGAAATAGTAAGGCCACCATCCCTGAAGCCAGGGGATGAGATAAGGATAATTGCGCCTGCAAGCGTCCCCGACCTGAGAGCCCTTTCAAAGAGTGTTACCAGGCTCACCAAGATGGGTTACAGGATATCACTTGGTAAGAACATCAGGAAACTTGTCCAGAGAAATTCACTTTCTGCCCCAAGCCAGGACAGGGCTGATGAGATCATGACGGCTTTCTCTGACGATTCTGTGAAGGCCATCCTGTGTGCACGGGGCGGATACGGCTCCATACACATTCTTCCATACCTCGATTACGACCTTATCAGGGAGCATCCAAAGATCTTCGTGGGATACAGCGACATAACGGCGCTGCACATGGCCTTCAACAAGCTTTCAGGTCTCATAACATTCCATGGACCAATGCCTGCGTCTGATCCGGATGAGTACAGCAAGGCCACATTCAAGAACTACACAGAGGTTCTCTCTGGAAAGTCAGATGACCTCTCCCAGTTCATAGACAATGTTGTGAAATACATTTACAAGGGAAAGGTTGACGGAAGGTCTGTTGGCACGAACATATCTGTTTATTCCTCACTCATAGGAACAAACTATCTGCCATCCTCCGACGGGAGGATACTGTTTGCGGAGGACACAGGGATAACATCGGGAGACCTTGACAGGTATTTCTCCGTCATGCAGCTTTCCGGCATTCTTGACAGGTTTGTTGCCTTTGCACTTGGAGATTTCAAGCAGATCGTGGACATAGAGGAGCCAATGCCTTACATTGAGGATATAGTGCAGCTTTACCTCACAGAATTGCAGAAGCCTTCCATTTATGGACTTCCATTCGGTCATGTTGCAGACAGCCAGATGCTCATTCCCATGAATGCCATGATGACACTATCCACGGATTATCCCTACGTGGAGCTGAAGGAGAGTATCGTAGAATAAAAGCTCACGATGCTTGTCATCTATCACTTTAATCTCAATTCTTTGATTTTACCATCTGAAAAATTGTGATTTACAAGTTTCCTATGACTGGTTACACATGAATGGTAATTTTCTCATGGGAAAATTCATTATTTACTTTGCCTACCACAGAATATTAGAACATATTTCCAAATATGCAGGGCAGTTGATTATATTTCAACTTCACGGATACCATATTTTCAAATTTATACAAATATGTCCCAATTACAATGATTCCACTAGAAACGGATATATAGGAATGGAAAAAATAATTGACGGATAAATAGCTTCATTCAGTGCCAGAGTACCTTTGTCTTAATCTCTCCAGACATTTTTCTATACATTATATCTGGAATATCGGCGATATTGTTAACATTTACTTCTTGAGTTATGAAAGATCTTGAGGTTTCTGGCCACATGTGCTTCCATTGAACAAGATCTCTCATGGCCGCTTCAAAATGAGGCTTTTGTCCATTTATCAAGCCAACCACGGTTATTGACTTATAGACCAGGCTCTGAAGATCTGTATTGCGCAAATTTGCAGTGCCTGAACGCATAAATCCGAAGAGCCCCAGAATGGCATTGTTCTTTAGAAGCTGCAGAAGTGTCGGCAAAATTGAGGCGTCTGAGCCCGAAGCCTCTACAACCAGATCAAATGCATTACCTGTTTCCAGTTCAGAGTATCCTTTGGAAGAATTGAAGAATGAGATTCCTGCCTCTTGGAAAATTCTGGACTCACGTGGGGTTGTGTCCCTTCTGTTTGATATGGTCACCATGAAACCATGGCTCCTGAGCAGTAGCGCAAAGAGAATGCCGATGGCGCCTGTGCCTACCACAAGCGCATGCCTGCATCCATATGTCGCATCCCTGCATTTCCAGTACAGCCTTCCCTGAACTGAAAGAATTTCCTCCAGCGACTTTTCAAGATCTGATAGTGGCTGTGCCATGATGGCTATGTCCCTGATATCAGCAGGAACTGGCACAAGAAATTCAGGAGAATCCCTGATGTACTCGCGCATGAATCCATGCATTCCCTTGATGCCCGCCTCAATGAATTCACCGGTCTCGCAGAAATCCGGCCTCCCCATGAGACAGTTCAGGCACTTCCCGCACCCTCTCCTGTTCATAGGGATGACGATATCGCCTTTCCTGAAATTCCCGCCATCCTCCATTACCTCTCCAATTGCCTCGTGCCCCAGTGCCATAAAATTATAGCCAGAGGGGACAGCAACTGTAGAAAGCTGCCCGTTGACAATTTCGCGGTCTGTGCCGCATATGCCGTTTTCAAGGATCCTGATTTTTATGCCATCTTCCTGAATTTGCACGTCCCTTAATTCAAACCCCTTTGCTGGTGGATCGACGATTATTGCTTTCATTTCTAAGACATCAATGCCATGCTGTGCTCTTAAAATAGGCTTTCGTAGAATATGTTCTAGAAAGTCAAAAATACAAAAAGAAAAACTCCGTATGGGAGAGGAGGCAGGCTATGGAACCGCTTCCGCATTGCTGGATTTCCTTCTCCCAATTATTCTCACTGTGTATGAAAGGATGGCCAGAACAACAAAAATAGCAAATGAATCAAGGGGGTTCAGGAATTTTGTGGGAATTTCGTCACCAATTCCCAGGAACGCAAGTGCAGCCAATCCAAGAACAAGTGATATTATCCTGTATGAAGCGGGCATCGGTCCCCGACGGCTTCCATAATACCTCATTGGAGCACTGTTGCCCGATGTATATGGTGCCAGGAATGCCATGTATATGAGCATGACATCTGGATTGAAGTCCGACGAGGCAGTGAGCCCTGTTGATGTTCTGGTGATTGTTCCAACTGTCATGCCTCCAGACATAATATGAAGGGTGTTTGACATACCGGTTGGAAATCCGGATAACTCTCTTCGAGGCACTTCATAGATCTGGCCTTCGTAATCAAGTTTCAACCCACGGTATTCCTTGCCGACTTCTCCTCCATTTCTGAAGATTCTGAATGACCCCAGGTCATCCCTGACAATGCGAAAGGATGGCGTGCCTGTTATGACAATGGATGATGTTCTCATTCCATTAGATTCGCGGCTGATTTCACCGACCTTCTCGCCATTTTTCAGAATGGAGCCATTTGACAGCGTATATTCTGTCATATCAGATGGATTAATGCAGATTGTTATATATAATCATTTATTGGGCATATTAATTCAAAGTACTTTGCATTACTACTCCACAAAAATTTAAGGAGTAAAGTGCGTAACTTTTTACATGGATGACCTTGACGTAACAAGCATGATGGAAGACCTCAGGAAGAGACTTAAGCCCTACGACAATCCCGGGAAAAGAATTTCAAATATGCCCGAGAATGGCATGGGAAAGGATGACATCCTGAACCAGCTAAGGAAATACGCGGAAAGTGAGAACCAACCATGGAAGCTTGGCAAGGTATCCGGTGCCGTGTACCATGGCGGAGAGGATCTGCTTGATTTTCTGGAGAAGGTCTATCACACCTATTCGCAGTCAAACCCCCTTCATCCTGATATATGGCCGAGCCTGACAAAAATGGAGAATGAGATTGTTGCCATGTCCTCAGGAATAATGAATGGTAATGAGGCGGTCCGGGGATCAGTCACATCGGGCGGGACTGAAAGCATACTCCTGGCCATGAAAACGTACCGTGACTATTACCAGTCTGCCAAAGGAATTAGTAATCCCGAGATAATTCTTCCAACCTCTGCCCATGCGGCATTCCTGAAGGCATGTGACTATTTCTGCATGAAGCCTGTATTTGTGGACCTTGATGACAGCTACCGTGTTGATGTGGAGAGAGTCAAGAATGCAATAACACCAAATACTGTTGCAATCGTTGGATCAGCACCATCCTTCCCGTATGGTGTTATTGATCCAATAGAGGAACTGTCTGAAATTGCTGCCGACCACAATATAGGCATGCATGTGGATGCTTGCCTTGGCGGTTTCATAATCCCTTGGGCTGAGAAACTGGGGTACCACACAGGGAAGTTTGATTTCTCGCTGCCCGGCATCACTTCAATATCCATGGACACCCACAAATATGGCTTCGGGCCAAAGGGGACCTCGGTACTTCTTTACCGGAACAGTGAACTCTTCCAGCAGCAGATCTATGCCAATGGAACATGGCAGGGAGGAATCTATTTCACTCCCACCATGGCCGGAAGCAGGCCAGGTTATCCCATTGTTGCTGCATGGGCGGTGATGTTGCTCATGGGCCGCAAAGGCTATGAAGAATCAGCCAGGAAAATCCTCGAGACTGGAAAATTCATCAAGAACGGTATCCGCAATATACCTGGAATCAGGATACTGGGTGATCCCCTGTGGGTGATTGCCATGTCCTCGGAGAATGCGGGTGCATACAGGATAATGGACATAATGGGAAAGAAAGGCTGGATGCTCAGTGGCCTTGCAAACCCGCCCGCCTTCCATATAGCCCTCACCATGAGGCAGACGTATCCAGGAGTGAAGGAGAAGTTCCTTGAAGATCTGAGGGCATCCGTTGATGAAGCCGCCAGGGGAGGTAAATCAGAAGCAGGAATGGCTCCAGTTTATGGCATGGCATCTGCCCTTCCCGAGGAACAGGTGAGATTCTTCCTGAAGAATATCGTGGAGTGGCTGTACAGCCAGTGATTCCCCATATGAATGCAGAATCGGGAGACATTTTCCTGGGAATAGATCTGGGTACATCGTCCTGCAAGGTTGCACTTGTGGATTCCTCAGGTAACATAATTGCAATGAGCGTCAACTCCTACCCTCTATCCGTATCTGGTGACGGGAGGGCCGAACAGAACCCGGAGGACTGGTGGAATGCAGTGGTTACTGGAATTAGGGATGTTGTCAAATCCGCTGGCACAGGCAAGATATCATCCATCGGCGTAACAGGCCAGTGGTCAGGCACTGTTGCAGTCGACATGAATGGAGATCCCATTGCCCCTGCCATCGTCTGGATGGATACCAGAGGCGAGGAGATAATAAGGGAAATATCAGGGGGATTCCCGTCCATATCAGGATACCGTGTGGATAAGCTGGTCAGGTGGCTGCGCACCACTGGTGGCGCTCCTGCACATTCGGGAAAGGATTCACTGGCGCACATACTTTACATAAAGCGGTTCATGCCTGAAATCTATGGAATGGCATACAAATTCGTGGAACCCAAGGACTTCATAGTGTCGAGGCTCACGGGAAAGATTGTTGCTTCATGGGATAATGTTGCACTGCTGTGGTCCACGGACAACAGGAATTCCTCCCACGTGGTCTACAACCAGCGCCTCATCAGGATGAATTCCATTGACGCATCGAAGCTTCCCGACCTTGTTTCGCCAGTATCCATTGTTGGAACTATCAGGGAAGAAGTTTGCAACATTACTGGCATTTCCAGCAGAGCCAGTGTCATTGCAGGCTGCGGTGACACCCAGTGTTCGCTCATAGGCGTGGGTGCGGTAGATGACAATGATGTGCATATTTATCTTGGAACATCGTCATGGGTCACTGCCCATGTGCCCTACAAGAAGACTGACATCTTTCACAACATCGCTTCACTGCCTTCGGCAATTCCGGGAAAATATTTCATAGCGGCCGAACAGGAGAATGCCTGCAACTGCCTTGAATACGTGTCGAAGCTATTATCCATTGAAGGGAATGATAAGTATGACATAATTGACAGGGAATGCAGGGCATCCTCGGCTTGTTCAAACGGCCTGGTCTTCTTCCCATGGCTTTTCGGTGAGCGAGCACCTGTTGAGAACCCTTTCCTCAGGGGAGGTTTCTTCAATATGGGGCTGAACAACAACAGATCTGACATGATAAGATCGGTGATGGAGGGTGTTGCCATGAACTCCCGCTGGCTATTGGGCATAGTGGAGAAATTCATGGGGAAGAAGTCCGACCATATCCTTATGGCCGGAGGCGGTGTTATTTCCAGCACTTGGTCCCAGATTTATGCCGACGTTCTGGACAGGCGGATCCTTGTTGTGGAAAATCCAAGGTATTCCACAGTGAAGGGCGCTGCGTTGCTCTCTGCTGTGGGTTCCGGAATCATGAAAGCAGGCGATCTCAAGGTGCTCAGGGAGAAAACAAGGGCATTCGAACCGGAAGCCCGTAATACCAAGGACTATGACATGTTATTCACACAATTCGTAAGCTATTATAAAAACAACAGTTCATCAATGCGGGAGATGAACAGCAGGGAGGTCAAATTCACTCCGCAATAATCCTGTTCCTGATGATTGCCCGTGCTTCCTCATAGTTCCTGACTTCCTTCCATATATGCAGGAAAAGAATATTCCCAACATTCCGCCGTATGTCATCCATGTGGATGTCCCTGTCATCAACATATACAATCCTTTCCGGTGTTAGTGTTGTTCCCTTCTGCCGAAGCACGTCAAGCAGGTGGAGAATTCTCTGGTCCTTGGCCGGGGAGAATTCTGTCTCGTGATAGTCGAAGAGTTCCATTATTCCAAGTTTCTCAAGGGCTTCCATGACATAGTCCCGGTGATTCCAGCTCAGTGTGCATGTTATGGCACCATTGGAGCGGCACCACCTGATGAATTCAAGGGCCTCTGGGAATACCGTAATGACAGTGCCATCCTGGTTCCGAATCTTTCCGGGTCCAGCTGTGTGGTACGGAGGCCTCACACTTGATATGTCAAGGTGATCCCAGACCGTCCCGTCTAGATCCATCATGAGCAGCCATGCATCAGTCTTCCCCTTCTTCTGATGCCGGTTCAATTGTTTCCCCAAATGATTCTGCATATTTCTTCTCTCCTATGGCAAAGCTCAGGCCAAATCCAGCCAGCGCCAGCACAGCCATGGATATGACTGCAAGGAACCATAAGTTTCCGGGCATAAAATTAATTGTTGCCTGTACACCCTCAAGGGCTGGCAGAAGGAGAATGAAGAAGAGGGCACCTACCTGCGATGTCAACCAGACCATTCCAGCAGCGGTCCCTGCACGTTCCTCTCCGGCAGTCTCAAGTGACAGCTGGAGCCCAACGGGTGCAAGGGACAGAAGGAAGAATCCTATGACCACCGATACTGCAACATAATAGATGAGGTCAACACGGAAGCTGAAAAAAATGAGGAACACTCCGGCAATAAGGGTGTTGATTATGAGTATAAATTTCAGGCGTTTGTACCTGTCTGCCAGCACTGAAACCACCACCATGCCAATTATGCCGCTGATGAGCATTGCGGCACCGGTGAGACCCCCGTAGAGTGATGGGATACCTCTGCTGAACAGGATAGCTTCTATCCACTGGACAAACCCGCTGAATATTCCGACACCAATGAAGAACAGAACCATCAGGATCACGATGTTCCTGAGGCTGATGAGGGACTTCATCTGGCTAAAAATTCCTTCCCCATGGGCCTCGGCCAACACTGCTGCGGCAGGCCTGTCCCTGGAGAATGCCAGGAATATGACGAAGGATGCTGTGGCAATGGCAGATACCACAAGAAAATTGTTCCTCAGTTCCACGTATATGGCATTGGGAACCATTATGGGGACCATGACAAGGGCGATCATCATCCCAACGATCTGCCCCATGGTTCCAATTCCATTTGCAACCGTCTGCTCGCCGGAAGGAAACCAATCTCCCGAAAGCTTGGAAATGCTGTTGAATATGAATGGCTGGCCTATGGCAGCGAGGCTCTCGAAGACGAAGAGGGAGGTGAAGTCCGTGCCAGAAATAATCCTGAGCCATGAAAAAACCATGATTATGCCGCCACCAAGAATGACTGTCTTCCTGAATCCCCACCTGTCAACCAGCAGGCCGGCCGGCATGGAAAGAGGAATGAAAACAAGGGGCCACACTGCAGATATGAGGCTGATCTGCCCCAGGCCCACGTGGAATATGTCCTGCGTCTGTGGGCTCACAATGCCGGCAAAATTGAGCCAGACTATCTGAGATGACATTGATATAAGTGTGAAACCCATCAGTATGCCCCATCTGCGGGGATCGGCATGATCCGATGTGATTTTTTCCAACTTAAACTTATGCTATCCCGTATATTTTAAGGTTTGGAGGATCAATGCTCCATACATGTGCAGACGCAACGGTACAGGGTTATATCTCCCTCGGAGGAAGTGCATAATGAAATTCCGTATATAGGGCGAGTAAAAATTAATACCTTAAAATTGCTGATCACACAGGGGTTGTTGTGAATTGACTGACATCATGGGAAATTACGTGAACGGGGAATTTGTTGAGGATGGAAAGAAGACAAAGCTTGTTAGCCCTGCAGATGGGTCCGAAGTGGCAACTGTTGTACTGGGCAGCAAGAAGTCTGCCATTGAAGCCATAGATGCTGCCGATTCTGCGTTCCATAAGACCTGGGTGAAGACATCCATAGGAGAGAGACAGAAGCTGCTTGAGAAGCTCGCCGCCCTAGTGCAGGATAAGAGCTATGAATATGCCAGAATGGAATCTGCCAACACTGGCAAGACAATAAGGCAGAGCACCCTCATGGATATCCCGCTTGGCATATCGCATATCGAGTACTTCGCCAGTACCCAGGAATTCAAGTTTTCAAGGGAGATCACTCATCCGGAGTATCCTGACACAACCGGTATTGTGCAGAATGCCCCCATGGGAGTTATTGGAGCCATTGCCCCATGGAATGTGCCCTTCCTCATGGCAGTGTGGAAGATTGCCCCTGCCATTCTTGCAGGAAACTCAATCGTTCTGAAGCCATCTCACCACACTCCCGTAACTGCACTGATGCTGGCCAGAGACATACAGGAGGCCGGTTTTCCTCCCGGCGTCATAAATATCGTTGCGGGCACCGGAACCGAGGTTGGAAACACCCTGTGCACCGATGACCGTGTGTCCATGATAAGTTTTACAGGTTCAACTCAGACAGGCAAAAAGATCATGGGCATGGCCGCGGAAAACCTGAAGAAGGTCACA
>JAJZZZ010000036.1 GCA_021797265.1 Thermoplasmata archaeon | reverse complement strand
TACCCTAATCCTGGCTCCATCTCTAATTGCCTTTAAGTCGGTCTCAATCAGGTCAAGGGCCTCAGATTCAGATAATGAACTCCAAAGAGGCAGGAGACCCCCCTTTCCTTTTCAACAACTCTTCTATTGCATCGCTAAAGCTCTTATCTGGCCCTTTTACCTCTTTTAATTTTTTGTATACGTCTTCTTTGATTGCAATGTTTTTATTTGACATATGTAGATACACATACATGGTTACATTTAATAAATTTTTCTGGCTTCTCTATGACACAAATCTTGACTTATCTTATGTGGATTTTGCATTTTGGCTTTAATATCAATTTACCAGAAAACTTTTAGATAGGTTTGCACCGTTTACAAAAAATGACTCAGAAAGCAAAATTCTATCTTTTCACCACGTAAGTTTACTGGATAATGTATGGATTCTGAAAAAGTTGGAAATCCAATATTTTCAAAAATAAGCCACTGAGGGGATTTGAACCCCCGACCTGCTGATTACGAATCAGCCGCTATACCCCTAAGCCACAGTGGCACTTATTTCGTAGTCCGAATGAAAAAGAGAATAAAAATACTCGCCAGAATGATGCGGACAAATCATAGATGTCAAAATCTACAATCTGAGGTTAAAATGAACTTGCAAGTGAAATCAGATTTTCTGCTGTCTCTTTTGGGTTCGTGATCATAGGCCAGTGTCCTGAATCCATTATTTTATGAGGGCCAAATAGTCCAGACTTTAGCAATTCATCCGGATCGTCACCTCCACCTGTGCATATAATGTGGGCCTTCTTTATCTTCGGATAGTTGGAACTTAGCCTGATGGAGTCAGCAATGTATCTGTAGGGAAGAGGGGTTATTCTGGTATAGAAATCCTTCTTCTGTTCTGGAGAAAAATCAAATCCGATCTTTGAAAAAACCTCTTCGGTGAGAACAAAATATCCTCCCCACTTATTGTTCACGTCATCAAGAAATTCAATTCTGTCCTTCTCATTCCATTGATCGATGCCGCACTGCATTTCTTCCGTGTATTGAGGAATTGTTGAATCAAGAAATATCAAACCGGAAGTAGAATCATGATTGAGGTCAGCAACCTTTGCTGCAATAGTCCCTGCAAAACTGTGCCCCACTATCACCGGCTGGGTTACTCGGTCATATCTGATTACATTCTGAACATCCTGGACAGCATCTTCGAGTATGAGGTCCGGGCGTGCCAGATGCACCCTGTCGCCCATTCCTGTCAAAGTTATTGAGAAGACCCTGTGCCCTTTTGCTCTAAGTATATCAGCGACATTGTCCCATACCCAGCCACCAAGCCAGGCCCCAGGGATAAGCAGGAAATCCATAAGAAATAATGATGGTGTTTCTATTAATTCTACCGATGGTGAATTTTAGATATTAGATGAATTCCCTATTTTTCCTGTATTTCTGGCATAACCTCTGCAACCGAGCTCTCATAAAGCCTTTTCTGAATGGCAATCTGAAACGCCTCGCCTATTATCAATCCTGTAAGGAAGATAAGAAGTATCGATATGACAGATCCCTGAGTTATATCATAGAATATTTCGATGTATACACGGGAAACAAATGCAGTAGTCCAAGTGAGGGAGATCAAAGCTGACCTCTTGTAGAAAAGTACCCCTTTCTTCCTTACGAATACAACACCATGTTTGAAGACAGTTGATATTATCAGGCCAAAAAAGAAAGCAATTGAACAGTAAAGGAGGCCGACAAGATTGAGACCCAGCAGGGATACACCACTGAAAATGAAATAGAGTAAAGGTGAAGTCACTAGTGTCCCTGGCCTGAACCTGTGTCCGTAATATAATCTGATCAGCCTCCTTCCTACGAATATAATGACAAACGCTGCAAAAAATTCTATCTTGTAGCGGAAAATGAGGGCGTAAATCTGGTTTTCTATATTCTCAACCAAATTTTGTGGAATTAACATCTTTCAGGATTCTCTAACTTATTTGATAATGATAAACCTATGCCTCTTCTTATATTTGAATATATGCCAATTCCTGAAGGGATCTTCGGATAGAAATAGGTGGATTTCTGAGGCAGAAGGTTTCCCTTCTCCAGCGTCTTCATAAACTCAGCCTTGTTCCAGTTTGGAGAAAGTATTGCAACACCTCCTGACTTCTCTGCTGCAGATATGGCGTCCGCAACACTGTATCGGTATGAGATGGACCTTTCCATTTCCTCCAGGTTCATTCCAAGGTCTTTCCGGAGCATTATTTCTTTTATTACCTCGGGAGGAGTGATAGAAAGGCTGTGCCTCGGAACGATTCTATGGTAATGCCCGTCAAAAATCCAGATGTTTCCATCTTCCGTATATGTATTAAAATCAGTTATGATAAAGTCTCGGGAGATCTTTTCCATTATTGATTCCTTGCCTCCTTGAAGTGTCAGGACTCTGTGGATGCCGGAAATGAACAGTGAGTCATTGTAAAGCGACGTAATATAGGACAGGGAATACTTCCAGAAATCCCTATCCTGGTTCTGCATTGAATAAATTTCCCTGGTAGCTTTGAGCCTGTGGTGCCCATCTGCAACTATTGCCCTGGTATTGGAAACTGATGAAGAGATTGAATCTATTTCGTCCTGACTCTCGATGCAGAAAACACTGTTAGTAACACCGCTTGGTTCTTCGAAAACACCATAGGGTGTTTTGTCCCTTATTACATGTTTGATTGCCCTGTCCAGGGAAGTTGATTCAACGGCAAGAAAGATAGGTTCAACCTGGGACTGAAGGGCAAGCATCAAATCACGCCTCTCAATAACAGCTTTCTCAAATGTGTCCTCATGCGGAATGATCTCTCCCGATACCTGTTGAGAGTCAACGAGCCCTATGACTCCAAACCGGACAGAATTCTCTGAAACTCCAGGAAATTCCTGGGAGAGAACTATAAGCACATCATGGTCCATCTGCCTTAAGGTCCCTGAGCCAATCCATTTTCTGAAAATGTTCTCTGCGTCTTCTCTGCTGTCCTGCCTTGACAGGTGGTATATGTTATACTCTTTTGCAAGGAGGTCTCTGCTCTGCTCCTGAGTTATAGTATCATAAGGCGGAGATACAACATCACTCAATGTTGTATTAAAGTATAGCGGACGGAATGCCTTCAGTTTCAAGTAAATCAATCCGGCGATATGGAGGAAATAGCTCTGAGATCATCAGGGTAACCTTCCTCTCCCTTCGGGGTTTCCAGTATCATGGGAGTCATTGCGAACCTCTTGTCTCTAACAAAATTGGAAATACCATCTATTCCAAGAGTTCCTTGGCCGATCTGTTCATGCCTGTCTACCCTGCTTCCCTGCCCCTTCTTTGAATCATTAAGGTGAAACCCGAGCAACCTCTCCAGGCCAATGATGCTTTTGAACCGGTCCATTGTCTCACCATATCCGTTCCTGCTTTTTATATCGTATCCGGAGGCCCAGACATGACAGGTATCGAAGCATATTCCAACCTTTTCCTTGAGATTCACCATATCTATAATCTCTGCCAGCTCCTCGAAGCTGCTTCCTATGGTCTGTCCCTGGCCTGCTGATGTTTCCAGGAGAATCCTGACCTTCTGCTTTTCATCTATGAGAGAGTTGAGGTTCTCGGCAACCATCTTCCTCGATTCTGCTGGATTGCCGCTTTTCCCTGCTGAGCCCGGGTGAAAAGTCAGAAAATCTATGCCCAGAAGATCTGCTCTTTCTATCTCTTCAGAAAACGCTTCCAGTACCTTGCCCCTAAGCTCCGGGTCAACTGTCCCCATATTCAAGAGATATGATGCATGTATCATTATCCCAGACATCCCTTTTCTTTTTGCGCCTTCCCTGAAGCGGTCTATATCCTCTTTGACAAGGGGTTTAGCCTTCCACTGCATCTGATTCTTGCTGAATATCTGGAATGTTTTGAATGGGAATGAACTTGCCCTGTCAACTGATGTGTATATACCACCGGAAGTGGATACATGGCCCCCAAGTGTTATGCTTTCTACTATTGAATTCATTTTAACTACCTTATTTCACCCTGCATTATCATCCTGACGAACTGATAAACGTGAAGGGCGAGAGCAGGATTATCAGTGTATCCACAGGCATCCATATCGGGTCCGGCCAGCATGGCTCTGCTCTGATCGCTAACAATGTCAGTTGCTATTAGACCATCCTTCCGGAAGACCTCGGCATCCTGAGGCACCCTTTTGTTCGGAGGTGTAACAAAGATGACCTTGACACCTCTCTTTATGGCGTATTCAAGGTTTTTCCTCAATTCCGTGCGGATCTCCCTTACCTTTGGGGTGCATATTATAAGTTCCTTCTCCGCCAGATTTACCATCTCTGCCATCTTAGCCATAACTTTCTGGTTCCCATATATTGTGTATACGAGCTGTGGTTCTCCCTTTGATGGGACTGCATCCTGAAGCTCCTTGAGCCTTTTGAATAACAGATCGAACCTGTCCTGATACTCAGACCTTAGTTTACCTAGATCCACCGGACGAAACATTTTCGGCCTGCCCTCCGTTTCCTTTGCGAAACCTTTCTGAACAAGAGCCTCCATAACCTTATAGGCTGAGGTTCTCGGGATTCTGGCAGTGTCCGCAACCGTATCTGCATTTGCCACACCATGATAAATCAGGGCAGAAAATGCCTGGGCCTCGTAGGACGACATGCCCAGAAGCTTGAGCATCTCAGAAATTTCGTTCAGTTGCCCGGTATTAGCTTCCATTGCTAATAATCTGTTCAATATTTAAATCATTTTCCATATGTGCAGATTCAGGATTTTATAGACAAATAATGGCAGTGAATAAGTTAATTCATTAGTTATAAAATTACACAAATGTTGCTCAGTGAGCTATTTTTCGTCCATATTACATCTGCTGGCACGCTTATCTGATGATGATTTCGAAAGCCCGTCAAACTTAACTTGAAGTTATCCTTATGGTGTCCATGATAGAACTGATACAGCAGATTATCATGAGTGATCCCTTCCTCTCAAATATAAAAGGAATTGAGATTTCCGATTCAGGAGAGGGTATGATTGAGATTATTGTGCCTTTACATGAAAATATCCAGCGAACCGGCGGGATCATGCATGGTGGTGCTATAATGACCCTTCTGGATACTGCCGGTGGGCTTTCCATCATAACTCTTGGGAATCTGGTAAATCAGGTTACAATAAACCTCAATACAAATTTCATAAGGCCAGTCTCTTCTGGGCCAGTTAAAGTGAAATCTGAAGTGGTTAAATCGGGCAAAAATATTTCATTCTGCAATCTGGAGTTAAGGGATGGGAAAGGAAATGTCTGTGCAACTGCGTCCGGTTCATGGTTTGTTTTCAGGTGATTCATCTGTCTGAAATTCCCATTGCAGATTCAGGAGGAATTCTTTCCGGTTTCAAAGTTATTCTTGGGGTGACCGCCAGCATTTCCATATACAGGGTTCCTGATCTGATCAGAGATTTGAGAAGGGATGGTGCCGTTGTGAAAGTTGTCGCTTCTGATGAGGCACTTGATCTGGTTGGGAAGAAAGTATTTCAATGGGCTTCCGGGGAAGATGTTGTTAATGACATTACAGGAAGAATCGAACATGTGAGTGAATTTGAGGGTGATGCGGAAAATACCGTATTTGCAGTGGTGCCGGCAACACATAACTTCATAGGAAAAGCTGCCGCCGGAGTAGCAGATGATGCACCTTCGCTGTTCTTCAGCTATGCGGCCGGAAATGGCAATCCAATTGTCATTTCTCCTACCATGCATGAGGCGATGTTTTATAACCCAATTATGCGGAGAAATTTAGAGAATCTGGAGGAAATCGGAGTTTCTGTAATACCGCCAAAAATGGAGGATGGGAAGGCAAAGATTGAGGAGAACCAGACAATTAAAGATTACATTTGCCGTGCAGCCAGAGGTGGAATTCTTGGTGGAAAGACCATACTGATAATAGGCGGGGGGACTTCGGAACCTTTAGATTCTGTGAGGGGCATACGAAACAACAGTACAGGGCTGACAGCTTACTGGCTTTCCAGAACAGCCTTTACCTATGGCGCCGAGAAGATTGTATATGTGGGAAACTGCTCTCAGGACCTGCCACCATACGTGCATCTGGTTGAAGCACACACCACCGGTGAATTTGAAAAAATATCAGTGGATTCTATCAGGATATACAGGCCTGATGCCATCTTTATCCCTGCAGCTTTATCCGATTTCATCGTTCCTAAACTTTCTGATGGGAAAATTGACAGTGCATTATCCCACACAGTTGAGTTAAAGCCAAGATCTAAGCTGATAAGCAAATTAAGGCGAACCACCAGATCTGTTATTGTTGCATTCAAACTGACTGAATCAAACTCCAGGGACTCTGACAAAATTCAAAATTTGAGTAAATTTGCAGACATGGTTGTTGTGAACGAGATCAGCCCTGGTTCGAGCCCATTTGGTGATGGTATTAAAAAATACTGGGTTCTCTCTGGTAATCAAGAAACGGAGATGAACCTCACGAAAAGAGATTTAGCGGCCAGACTCCTGGAAGAAGTGGCTGCAAATATGGAGGTCAGAGATATTGAAAGTAATGGCAGTTCAGAGTAAGAGAATGAGATTCTCTGATTCATTTCCTTTTATCCGTGAACTTAAGAATGAAGTGGAAAGCTTTTCTGAAGGTCTTGTTGTTCTGCCTGAAAAATGGCTGAAGGACATTTTTACATTTGGTTCAGAAAACTATAAAAGATTTTATGAGGAAATGAAGGCAATAAGTGCATCCTTCAAAGGCGTTTTTGTTCCGGGCAGTATCTCCCTGTCTGAAGAAGGTGGAACCCTTAATAGATCAATTGCTTTTTCCGAAGGCAGTGAAATCGGATACCAGGACAAGATATCTCTCTACAGAGTGGAAAAGGAAACTTATAAGCCAGGGAATAGCGTGAATACATTTTCATCCAGAGGAATTAAATTCGGCATTCCTGTATGCTATGACCTGGATTTCCCATACTTCGCAAAGGTTCTTGCAGGGAGTGGTGCGGTACTCATGTTAAATCCATCCCTGATCGGCCGTAAGTTCACGCGCATGTGGCATATATATGTACGTGGACGTTCACTGGAAAACAGGATTCCCGTGGTATCGGTCAATTCCTCAGATGACCCATTTGGGGGAAATTCAATTATCACAGGAATGAGAGATGAGGGAGATGGCATTATTCTTGAGGAGAATGTCGCAAGCAGCGAAATATTCTTCCATGCCGAGATAGAGATTGAGCACATTGCGAAGCTTGCCAGGGCAAGATTCCATGAGGATCCAGGAGCATATTCCTTAAGAGCTGAGGAGCAAGGATACAAAGTCCCGGATCTCTGAAGCCACCTCTTCCGGATTCGTGTAATGCGGAGTATGCCCGGCTCCCCCTATGATCCGGAACCTGCTTCCTCCTATCATGGAATGAAGAAATTTTCCGTTTTCAAGGGGAATTATCCTATCATTTTCGCCCCATATTATGCTTACAGGAATGGAGATTGATTTCCATTCTTTCTCTGATATTTTGCCCACACCAAGTGAGTTTATCCTCAATATTTCCCCCAGAATTGCTGGATCGTTATGGGGATAGTTAGACATGACCCTGTCAAGAAATGCTTTTACCCTTTCCGGAGAATCCTCCCCCAAGGTTTGATTTGAACCAGCACTATCAATAAGAATCAATGCCCTGGTTCTGCCACAGTCAAGTGCATATCGTGCTGCAATCCAGCCGCCATATGAGTTTCCGACAAGTATCTTCTCTTCTTCTGTAAAATCTGACAGGAAGCCATCAAGAGCCCTTACCTGCTCATGTATATCCCAGGAGGGGAGATTTCTTGTACTGTTCCCGTGGCCAGGTAAATCGATCATGACGATTCCGTATCCGGCATCGAGAGCTCGCGCAAGCCGCAACCAGTTGTTTGCCCGACCTCCAAGGCCATGCAGAAAGAATAGTCTTGGGTTACCCTGAATCTCTATATATGATACTGTTCCAAATTCCGTCTCTTTCTTCTTTCTTTCAGCATTCATGATCCTGAAGGTCCTCCTTTGTCGATCCTTTTCCCATTCCTTGAGGAATATCCTGAAAATATGATAAAAATTAATACTGCCAAAACCCCGAATATATCAACTGTTAGCCAGACAAATATTCCGTTCTTCAGGAATGCAGATATGAGGAAAGCGCCTATTGAGGGTCCCAGGGCTCTCCCAGTTGAGTTTGTCATTCCAAGGAAACCCATGAATCTGGCCACCTTGTCCTCTGGGGCAATCTTGGATACAACGGAATTCATCACAGGTGAGGTCATATTCTCTCCTACAGTTATAATTGCCATTGACACCATAAGTCCATAAAGGTTCCCGGCAAAAGCCACAGACAGGTAACCGAGACTGTAAAATACGGTGCCAAGTACCATGGGCACCATATCAGAGAACCTTTTCAGTGCATTGGTTATCGGATACTGGCCAATAACAACCAGTGCTCCGTTCACGGCATAAATGTATCCAATGGAGGAACTCGGTATATTCATAAAAATTCCAGCATAGAGCGGAAGAGTAACAGAAAATTGAGACGCCACCATTGTAAGAAAGAATGTCCCGAAACTGAAAAGAAGAAGGAATCTGTCAAATGCAAGTATTCCAAACTTCCTCTTCTCCCTGACTTCCCTGTATCCCTTTGATCTTATCCTACCTCTTATGAAAACAGCAACAATGACTCCCTGCAGTATGCTGCAGGCAGAGACAAGAATGAAGATCCAGTGAATACCGTAAACTATTATTATGGAACCTGCTAGGGGGCCAACAGCCCATCCAAGATTTGCCAGTATTCTGTAAACAACGAATCCATTAACACGTTCCTTCTCGTCTGTGACATCTGAGACAAGAGCAGATGCAGATGGAAAGACAAAAGCACCGCCCATTGATGTAAGGATGAAAAGTATCACTACAGGGACAACAAGTGTTTTGTCCTGGATTATGAAAGACATGGATGAAAAAAGCAGAAAACTGATGGCGGATCCAAGGATAAGTGTGTTTCTCCTGCCAATGAAGTCAGCAAGCCCGCCCCCAATAAGGCTAAAGACTATTGATACAACAGATCCCAGAGTGAAAATAATTCCCACTACAGATATTGGAATGCCCAGAACCTCCTCAAAATACAAGGCCATGAATGGCCAGGTCGCTGCAAAACCAAATGATCTTACTAATGACGCTATGCTTATTGCCCAGAGTTTTCGGTTGGACAGTAAAAAACGATCACTCAGTTTTAATTCTGACGTACCGGGCTTAATACATGGAAATATAATAAAATAGGGTTTTTCCGGGGAATGATTACAGGTACAGTCCCTTTATTGAGGCTTTTCCAGAAAGCCCAATCTTTAGAAGCACATTCTGCCTGTTTTTATCTATACTATCATATATTGCTGGTTCAATTATGATGTAGAATCCATTTCCAGCAATTATTCTGTAATCCTCTGGAACTAAATCAGATGCAACGACATGAAAAGAGGTCAACATTGTGCATAATTCATCATTGCATGGTCCCGGTTGGTCAGAGTGAAAAATTTGAATGTAAAAATGACCTCTGAGAAAACGGGAGAGGTCTCCCCTGAATTCTATTGTTCCTTTTCCTACAGGTATCCTTGTTGAGTCTGCCATTTCAATGGTTAAACTTATCACTGTAAGACTTCAATGACCTGCTTATCTCCTCTTCAGCAAAGGCTTGCCCCTCCCAGCCAGAAACCTCAGTCTTCTTCTTTTCCAGTATTTTGTAGGTCTGGAAGAAATTTGAGATTTCGTCCAGCAGGTGCTCAGGTACATCTTTCAAAGATTTTACATGTTTGAAATTTGGATCCTTTGTGGCAACAGCCAGTATCTTATTGTCCTTGTCACCCTGGTCAATCATTTTCATAACACCGATTGGTCTGGCTTCCATAACGATTCCGGGAAAGGTTGGAATGCTTGTTAGAACCATAACATCAATAGGGTCTCCGTCATCGTAGAGTGTTTGAGGTATTGCCCCGTATTCCACCGGATATACAACTGATGAATGAAGAACCCTGTCAAGGACTATTCCCGGAAATTGTTTTGACATTTCAAACTTATTTTTGCTGCCTCTGGGGGTCTCGATTATAACGTTAAATGACTGGGGTACATCTTCGCCAGGACTTACTGTGTGCCAGAAACTGCTATTTTTTTCCATATGTTCAGATTCCTTATCACTATAAAATAGTTGCCAGATTACACTGGCAGTTGGAGACTTGTACCTAAACGAATAATAAAAACGATACGTTATATGCATTGCATGGACAGAATCATTTCCTATAGCCCTTTCCGTATCAGTTTCGGTGGTGGCGGTACTGACATCAATCCATTCTGCGACAGATTCGGCTCAGCAGTTCTCAATGCAACAATAGACAGGGGCGTCACAGTAACATATACAAGGGATGCCTATGAACTGGAGATATCGTCCAGGGACTTTTTGAAGAGTTTCCTGGTTTCCAGCTCCGATGACAGGGGTGTCCTTAACGGCATACTTGAACTTTTCAGGAATAGCGGTATTGACAGGGGGAGGCTGGCAATAAACAGCGGAGTCCCGCCAGGTTCCGGGCTGGGCTCATCCAGCGCCCTTATCAATGCACTTCTGCTTATCCTTAAGGCAGAGGCTGGGAAAAAATATGATCCATATTCACTGGCAAAGGAGGCTTATGAACTGGAAAGCAATTACTTTGGAATAACGCTGGGAAAGCAGGATCCATACGCAATTTCCATAGGCGGACTAAAACTGATGCAGTTTCAGAAAGAATCTGTATCCTGCAGAATGCTGGATCACGATTCCGGTAAGATAAAGGATCTTGAAAGGCGCATCCTTCTGGTTTACACTGGAAACACCAGAGAGAGCTCAAATGTTCTCAGAAGCCAGGTGGAACTCTCTGCAAAGTTAGAAAATCCAGTCAACAGGACTCTGGAGAATATCAAGGATACGGCAATGAAAATGGCAGATGCACTTGATTCAGGGGACCTAAACAGATTCTCAACACTGATAAATGAAGGCTGGGAATTGAAGAAAAAGGTCAACCCTGAAGTCTCCAATGAAAAAATTGAAAATATAATAGGTAAGGCAATGACCAATGGTGCCGATGCCGCAAGGCTAATGGGTGGTGGCAAAGAGGGATTTGTACTTCTTGTAGCGAAACCTGGAAAGGTGGAACTGCTTCAAAAGTCGATGATGCAACTTTCAGAATTTACTATAAGAATCTCCTTCGATGAAAAGGGTACTCGGTTAATTCAAGATTTCTGATTCCTGAGATTAAGATAAGACAGAAGTATCCTGTAGGTGAGACCCCACACTATCCAGCCACTGAAGTTAAAGGCTGGAAAACCATTATCCGGGTTTGTAGTCTCACTTCTGGAACCCAGGGAGCAAATTCTAGCCTCAGCAACCTCATCTCCTGGAACAAGACCTCCTATCTCTGATACATGAATAACAAAAGGATGAACAGTCAGCCCGGGTCTGCTCACTGGATGGGACAAGGGCAGACGACCGGAAATGTCTTCTTTCAGAAACCTGAGGCCTACCTCTTCCATTACCTCCCGGACAACGGCATCCTCCGGAGATTCGTTTTGTTTGATCATGCCCCCTGGAAGAGCATAGTTACCTGACCATGGATCCCCGGCACGTTGAGCCCTTTTTATTAGAACAAAGTTGTCGCCACTTAAAATGAGCGCGACAGAGGCCCCTCGTCGTACCACCATATCAGTTCAGAAACTGCAGCACTTCGGATACGGGCATACCCTTTTCGATTCCAATTTCAGTTGCTTTGGAGGATGCAATTGCCACGCTTGAATTCAGGAGATCATCAAGTGTGTTTACGCCTGAAACCCTGACAGCAATGTCCCCAACACGGTCCGCTGTTGAGATGTCGAGATATCCACACATTACGTACCCTTTTTTCCCTTTCAGGATCAGCAATGGGGCGTTCCCTAGCTGCATTCTGATAAAATCAAATTCGGCATTTCCTACGTTTACTGAACGATGCTCTATCATAATTATCCATGGCAGGGTAATTTAAAAAAGTAATGTATCCGGAAAACCTTTCTTAGATGATTCCGTTCTGGTTTGCCTTAACTGATGTCTATAAGCAACCCCATATGAACGGTTATTCAAAAAAGAACTTGATTATAACTTGGAGTCCATAATTTAAATAGAAAATCTGGAGGTGGCTACATTCAAAAATTCAAAAAGGTTATATAGAAGTTTATTTTTACTTCCATAGATACATATGATGGGAGGACAACCAATATTCATACTGAAAGAAGGTTCAAAAAGAGAGACAGGCAAAGATGCAATGAAGAACAACATAGATGCCGCCAAGAGTATAGCAAATGCAGTCAGGTCAAG
>JAJZZZ010000035.1 GCA_021797265.1 Thermoplasmata archaeon | reverse complement strand
GAAGGAGGAAGTCCCTCCCGAGCGCAGCCGTGGGAGGAACGACAGGCAGGGAAGAAGAGGTAGAGGAAGATGAACAAAACAGGAATAGCACATATTTTTGCCTCAGCTAACAATACTATAATTCTGGTAACTGATCCAACAGGGGCTGAAACCCTCGCCAAAGCCACAGGCGGCATGGTAGTGAAGAATGACAGAGATGAGTCAAGCCCATATGCTGCAATGAAAGCAGCTGATCTGGTTGCTGAAAAACTGAGGGAGAAGGAGATATCTGATCTCATAATCAAGGTAAGGGCTCCAGGCGGAAACAAATCAAAGATCCCTGGACCAGGTGCTCAGAGTGCAATTAGAGCTCTTTCAAGAGCCGGCTTCAAGATCCTGAGAATTGAAGAGGTAACTCCGATTCCACATGACGGAACAAAGAAGAAAGGCGGTAAGAGAGGCAGGAGAGTATAAACAGATGTCAGTGACAATTAACACAATGTCTGATGACTTTATCCGGTTCACCGCGGATGGACTCACACCATCAACAGCAAACGCCTTGAGAAGAACTTTGATGGATGACGTCCCGAAGCTTGCCATAGATAAAGTTATATTTCATCATGGCCAGATAAGAGACAGTGAGGGCAATGTGTATGACTCATCCCTTCCATTATTCGATGAAATAGTAGCGCATAGGCTTTCTCTGGTGCCTATTGTTTCAGATCTTTCAATGAATTTCAGGGATAATTGCTCATGCAAAGGTGAGGGTTGCCCACTATGCACAATGACATTTTCGATAAACAAGATAGGCTCTGGCGTCGTAAACTCAGGTGACCTCCAGCCTGTCGGAAAGTCAGATCTTGTTCCTGCCGATAAGGAGATTCCAATTGTGAAGCTTGGCCCGAGACAGGCAATTCTGGTTACAGCCGAAGCCATACTTGGTACAGGGAAAAAGCACACCAAATGGCAGGTAACCTCTGGGGTCTCGTACAAGTATCATAGAGAATTTCTGGTAGAGAAGAAGAAGGTTAAGAACTGGGAGACCTACAAGAATCACTGTCTAGATTCAGTTGTATCGGAAAATGCTGAAAGGATAGTGTTCAGCGATGATAACAGATGCACATTTCTTTCGCAGTTGCTTGACAATCCTGACGTAAAGGTAACAGAGGATGATACCAAATACGTGTTCCAGTTTGAGACGGATGGCTCACTGAAGGCAATAGATGTGCTGGACTATGCACTTAAGAGGCTTTCTCAGAGGCTGAATCTTCTGCTGGACAGTGTTGTTGGAGACTGATTTTCCAATTTTTCCCAGAAAGGTTATCTTTAGTGTTATAATATTGACACTGTGTCGGATCTTGAAAATGAACTCATTGAACTTGGAAATTCTTTAAGGGAACTCATCTCCTCACAGACCGGTTCAGTCAATAGAACCAATATCATCGGAATGGGTGCAGACGGTACCGCAACCCATCAACTTGACAGAATCTGTGATGATCACATCCTGAATTTTATACGCGAAAGGGATCTGCCTCTGAATGTCATAAGCGAGGAGAGTGGTTTTACTGACCTCGGCTATGGGGAGTCTTTAATGGTTGATCCGCTGGATGGAACATACAATGCGGAGAATGGCATACCTTTCTTTTCATTTTCCGGTGCGGTTGTAAAGGAGGATCTATCATCAGCGAGGATTGCTATAGTTGCAGACCTGGCCAGGAAAACAAATTATCATGCTGTAAAAGGCAAGGGAGCGTTCGCAAACGGAAAGAGAATAAAAGTTTCCCAGGATCCACGGGGATGCGCTCTCGGAGGCCTTGGAAGAGCAGGACATGATCATGTTTCCCCGATCCTAAGGGGCGGCTGGAGAATCCGATCACTTGGTTGTGCCTCACTGGAACTCTGTCTGGTGGCAAATGGATCAGCGGATCTTATGGCATATGTAGGTGATTTCAACTCACTTAGAAATATAGATGTGGCCGGAGGGGTACTTATCCTCAGGGAAGCTGGGGGCATTGTATTAGATGGCCATTTCAATGATTTTAACATGGGGCTGGATGTCAGGGAGAGAAAATCCATAATCGGAGCAAGCAGTAGAGAATTTGCGGAGGCCCTAAAATGAAGATAGGTTTTATCGTAAGAAAGGACTGCACAAGATGTGCAAATATAGTCCGAAGGATTGTAGAGATACTTCCTGCTGACTGGGAAGTCATATATGACAGGGAAGCAGCCAGGATGCTCAACAGAAAGGGTAACAGCATAGAATCAATGGAAGCCGACATTCTTATAACTGTAGGCGGAGACGGCTCTGTCCTCAGGTCACTGCAGCTCGCAAAAGGGCCGGTCCTCGGGATAAACATGGGAAGCCTGGGGTTCCTCTCAGAGGTTGAGATCGGAGAGGTGGAGTCCTCAGTTTACAAGTTGATAAAGGGGAACTACAAGGTGGAGGAGACCATGAAGCTCAGATTGACCATAAATGGAACACAGATCATCGACTCGACCAATGAGGTGGTACTTCATTCCAGTAAAATAGCCAAGATCAGGAAGTTCAGGCTTTTTGTAGATGGGACTTTTTTTGACAGTACAACATCCGATGGTGTGATAGTTGCAACACCAATAGGTTCAACCTCATACTCATTCAGTGCCGGTGGGCCAATTCTTTATCCAACCCTTGATGCCATGGTTGTAACGTATCTGGCACCTTTCAGGTCCAGAAGCAGGCCCCTTGTAATACCAAGCTCCCAGGAGATAAATCTCAGGATCTTCGGAAAGAAGCAATCCTGTGACCTTATTGTTGATGGCCAGGAGCAGTTCGCTGTAGACGAGAATGACGACATAAGGATCACTGTATCTCCGGAAAGGGCTCGATTCGTGACTTTCAGAAACTCATTCTATGAGAGAATCAGGGAGAAGCTGATAAGAAATGTGGTCAATTAGGCTCCGTACACTTAAAATGATAATGGAAGCCTCAAAAGACAGTTATCCAAGGGAGTTTGGGGCCTTTCTGAAGGCAGAGCATGAGATAATCTATGAGATACTTATGCTCCCTGGTACTGTACAGGGAGACCATCACACAATATTCAACCTCTACCATAAGGGAATCGATTTTTCTGTAGTTGGGAGTGTGCATTCACATCCTTCAGGGGTAGCATTACCTTCGGATGCTGACGTTTCAATGTTCTCCAATACTGGGCAGATACACATAATTGTGGCAAGCCCTTACAGAATTTCTGACTTTCAGGCTTTCAATAGAAAATCTGAAAAAATAGATCTGAAAGTTCTCTGAATTCAGAGAACCCTGTCTTTTGGGCCCACATATTCAGAAGAAGGTCTTATCAGCTTGTTATCGCTCAGCTGTTCTTCGTAGTGCGCCCACCATCCAAACACTCTGGCTGCTGCAAAAATGGCAGTATAGAGATCCTGAGGAATTCCAAGCTGATCCATAAGAATTGCAGCATAGAAATCAAGATTGGCGGGGAGATGCTTTTTCTCCCAAACTCGAGCCTCGATGGCTTCTGCTATTCTCAGTTCCTTAGAGTCAGGGTTCAGCTCTTTCATTAACTGTTTCACGAGCTGTGCACGCGGATCCTTCTGTTTGTAAACTCTGTGTCCAAAGCCCATTACCTTCTTCCCGGATTCAAGCTGTGCATCAACAAATTTTACGGCCTCATCCTCGTTCCTGAAGCTTTTGAAGAAGTCAAGTATCTCGGCATTTGCACCGCCATGGAGAGGCCCCTTTAGAGTTCCCAGTGCACTGGTGAATGCTGAAGCTGGATCAGTAAGTGTTGATGCCGCTACCCTGAGTACAAAAGTGGATGCGTTGAACTCATGCTCCATGTAAAGAATCATCAGTTTTGAAAGGAACTGCGATTTTCTGGCGTCAGTATTTCCGGTAATCATCTGGTAGAACCTTCCGCTGTAGCTGGAAGCTTCAGACCTGCCAACAGATTTACCAGTTTCCGCTGCATATGAATGAGCTATTATGCCGGGAACCTTAGCGATGATTTCTGGCAGGAAATGTTCAGGATCAGCAGATTTGTATGGATACAGGGATATCATTGATCGAAGGTTCTTCATTATATCTTTCTCCTTAAGAAGATCAATAATCTTCAGTACCCTTGAGTCTATTTCTCCGCTATTTACCAGCATTTCATTGAACTCCTTAAGCTGATTGCTGTTCGGGAGATCACCATGTACTACAAGGTATGCAACCTCTTCGAAGGTTTTCTTATTGACCAGATCTACCGTCTTATATCCTCTGTAGACAAGGTTTCCTTCAGCATCAGTAGTGCATATTGCAGTTTTGTCAACTATAACTCCAACAAGTCCCTTTGGAACACTTATTTCAGTCATCTTTTTCACCTTTCATATTGAATATATCTCTATCGTCCTTTTCATATTCATCATAGCCAATGACCTCATAAAACTGCCTTCTTGTCATCAGGTCATCGATAAAGGTTCTCTGAGTTCCCTCCCTAATAAGAGTCTCGTAGGTTTTTTGCAGGGATTTGAGAGCTACTCTGAATCCTGTAAGTGGGAATATGACAGCACTGTAACCCAGGTCTTTCAGTTCTGAACTCGAAAGAAGAGGGCTTTTTCCAAACTCTGTCATATTTGCAAGCAGAGGGGTTTTAACCTTTGATGAAAATTCCAGGAATTCCTCAGCTGATTCCAGTGCTTCAGTGAATATCATGTCAGCGCCGCACTTCCTGTAGTAAAGTGCTCTCTCAATGGCATCGTCCAGTCCGTTCACGGACCTGGCATCAGTCCTCGCTATGATCATGAAATCAGGATTGTGCCTGGAGGCTATTGCCGTCATTATCTTCTTTCCCATCTCCTCCATCTCCACCACTTTCTTTCCGTTGAGGTGACCGCATCTCTTTGGGAGAACCTGGTCTTCCAGATGTAATGCAGCTGCGCCCGCATCTTCCAGCACCCGCACAGTTCTCATTACGTTTATTGCCTCTCCAAATCCGGTGTCTGCATCAACAATAAGTGGGAGTCCAGAAACCGATGTTATTTTGCGGGTTTCGTCCGCAACTTCAGAAAGTGTTGTAATGGAGAGGTCAGGAAGGCCCATCGCACCTGCAACTCCTGACCCAGAGAGGTACAGTGCCCTGAATCCGGCCTGCTGTGCCAGAAGTGCACTCATTCCATTGAATACACCAGCTGCCTCTATAAAACCTTCTGAGAGAAGTTTTTTAAATCCGGAAGGTCCCGCGTTAATATTATCCCTTAAAATGGACATCAGATATCACATCCATGAATTCCTTTATCTTGATCTTTTCAAGTCTTCTGGTCACATTCATCAGGATTTTTGAATTGTCCTCACCCATAACCTTTCTTCCCTTCTCGAAGAGATCATCCCATGTGTATGGTTTCCTGTGATGGCCCTTAGGAACATCCATCTCTCTTTCGTACTTGCCCGAAGATGTTTCCACCACCATTTTCACAGGCAGGTATTCCGGATACATTTTGTTGAACCTATCTGTAACAACATACTTTGAATGATCGATAACATTGAGTATCTTTGGGTCTTTCAGGTATTTCTGCTCATAGGATCCAGGGCCTGGGGATCCATAAACAAGGGAATAGGCAACAATATATGGCATGCTGTGGTCAGCAGTTTCCCGCGTTCTTGGCCTCAATTTCTCAGGGTCCTTTATTATTATGTCATTAGCAACTTTGAATGTTTCAACACTGACAGACTTGATTTCTCCTTTCAGTTCTTCATGAATTGAACAGGCAGCTTCTGCCGCACTCATAGCATGATATTCAACCGGATAATTCTTTATCATTGTTTTTAGAACAGCATCCTTTTTTGGATTTATGTTCATTGGCCCTGATACCTGTTTGAAAAAGCCCATCTCTCCAGAGAATTCCGGTGAAGGGCCGGTAAAACCGTCTGCTGCAAGCAAAGTGCCGAATACACTGTTCCTGCAGGCATTTGCAGTAGTTGCCCCTTTCCACATACTCAGTTCTCCGGCTCTTGTCTGCCGCATGCTTATGTTGTTATTCAAGGAAAGGCTGATTGCATGTTCAAATCGCTTTTCGTCCAGGTCGAGCAGCGCTGAAAGCCCAGCTGCTGAAGAAATTGATATGTAAGTTACATGATCCCAACCCCTATCCCTTATGGATGATTCATCAGAGAGGTTGGCAGCAACATCATATGATATGTTGGCTGCTCTGATAATATCCTCACCATTGAGATCAAGGCTATGGGCAAGTGAAATCAGAGGCGGGATGTTGTCAGAGGGGTGCATTGCCTCCTTTGACAGATAGGTGTCATTATAATCAAGGTATCTTGTCATGGTGCCGTTAATAAATGCGGTTATATCCACCGGTGCCTCATCCTTGCTGAAAAAAATTCTCCCGTTTCTTTTTCCCTTTGATGGCAGCAGTGCTGATCTTGCTATACGAACAGGTTCAGCGTTCATGGCCCCATATGCTGTTATTATGGAATCTGCGATTCTTTTCTTCATCTCATCTCTGCTTTTGTCGCTGACTCCATGTTCCCTGAGATCCCTCATGTGATTATACATTGTTTCTAAAGAAGGTTCCATATCTGTGGTATCACTTTTGAATATTTAATTCGGCACTACCTGATACAAGTCATGAGAATAAGTAACATGCGGAAAAATGTATAAAAGATTCATTTTTCATTAAATTCAGTTTTTCAGCCGTTTTTAGATAGCGAAATCGCTTTGTCAAATAGAAAAAATTTAAATATAGTTTACACAATCAATGGGATACTTTACCACAGTGTAAACCATAGTATGCACTATGAAAAGTGTAGGGCTGGGAAAACAATGTGGTAGCGTCTGACGCTTTCACGAGAGGTGAATAATTGATAGTATTGGGAGTAGACTTGGGATATGGTGACACAAAAGTTGTGGGCCCAGACTCTGGAAGAGCAAAATTTCCATCCAGATGGGCAGCTACAGAGGCGAAGAACTGGGGAATCGGAGGATCTTCTACAATCCTCACAATAAATGACAGCGATCCGTTCTTCTTCGGCGATGATGCAACCGGTGCAGGTGTAAGGGAACCACAGGGAGACGGAAGGCTTTCTGATCCTGATTCTCTGCCACTACTCGCTGGTGCTCTATGGATGAGCGGCGCAGGAAAGGACGGAAACAAGGCCGAAGTAGTTCTGGGAAGCGGAACTCCTCTTGGTACATTTGAACATGAACTGAATGCAGCAAAGGAATACCTACAGGGAAAGGAGTTCACCATAAAGTCAGTGGCCGGCGAAACACGGACATTCAACATAACCAAACTGATAATGAGGCCCCAGGGAGTAGGGGCAGCCCTGTACCTTCTGGACAAAGGCATGCTAAAGGCACAGTACGGATACGGCGTGGTCGTGGATATAGGTTCAAGGACGACTGATGTTCTTACTGTAAACCTGAAGAACATGGAGCCGGTTGTTGAAATGTCATTCAGTATTCAGGCAGGAGTGGGTGACCTCGTATCTGGCATTTCAAAGGCCATCGCAAAGGAAACCGGGTTTATTGTGCCGAACGATGTGGCAAGGGAAGCAATCAGCCAGACAGTTCTCTTCAAGCAGCGTGAAGTAGGGGGGCCAAAGGTTTCTGAACCTATAATGGCTAACCTCGCTAACAGGATCCTGGACAAACTTAGGGAGAACCTCAGGGAGGAACTGGACAGAATAACCGCCCTGATACCTGTAGGTGGAGGTTCATCCCTTATTGGTGACAGGCTAGAGAAACTTGCTCCAGGTGCGATGGTGAAGATACCGCAGGAGGATATTCAGTTCGCCAATGCCCTGGGATACAGAGATGCTGCAGCCAGGTCTTCAAACTGACCTGGTTAGCATATATTTTTTTATATGTCTCCTGTATGCATTCTGGTCGCCATAGATTAGGATGAACCAAAATGCCCGAAGATGAAATACCTGATGAGGATCAGGAAGATAATGGTCAGGAGACTTACTCTCTTGAGCTTACAAAATCAGAATTTTTAGCCATAAGCCTGTTGCAGAGAGATGGAGAATCCCTCAAGGACACCATCATGCGCATTATCCAGGAGAACATGGAATATGGCGCAATGAAAGATATACTCCAGACAATTGACGGAAGAATTTCAGATCTTTCAAAGAAATACAAACTTTCCCAGTCCTCTATAATCAATTTCAAATATGATGTTCAGGAGGGCCTGAGAATACCAGAGGAGTTGAGGTCTTCCGATGAAAAGGCGAAGAAGCCGGAGGCACTAAAGCTTCAGCTGGAGAAAAAATGGGCAGAGCTGGAGAAAGGCAGAAAATAGTTGCCCAGCAATATCCGCAATATGCGGCAGCAATAATTCTTGAAAAGATTATATATCCATGTGAAATGTCAGCAAACTGTTGTTTCATCTTGAAATGGCGGATATTTACAGGTGAGAAGTGAATTTATGAGATACAAGGAAAACTGTTCATCGTGCGGCGTCGGCCTGGTTGATCCAGGATATTCAATATTCGAATGCCCCCAGTGTGGGGAAGAACTGATTGGCAGATGCAAGAATTGCAGGGAACATTCTACAAGATATACCTGCAACAAGTGCTCCTTTGTTGGGCCTTAGGTGAAAACAGTGGGAGACGTAGCTGTCGTAATGCGCATTCTGCCTGAGGATGCAGACAGGGATATAAATACCATCATGAGTGCTGCGAGGGAAAAGCTGAAGGGAAAATGCACCCTGAATAAATTGGAGGTTCAGGAGGTCGCCTTCGGTCTCAAGGCAGTCAGGCTTGAAATAATTATCCCGGATGAAGAGGGGAAAATTGACAGTGTAGAGGCAGCCCTCAGTGGGATTGAGGGTGTAGGGCAGGTAGATACAGAGGATATGACCCTTGTTTAGGCATGTCCCCTCTTATTGACGATTTTCTGTTTTACTTTTTTATTCCTCTTAACATTCTCATCTTTGCCGGTCTTCTTTACATTTCTTTAGTTCGCGGCCACAGCGAAAACTTTGGTAATGATACAAAAACCCCTGTTCTTGTTATACTGCCCTGCAGAGGTATAGATCATGGGATGGAGAACAACATCCTCTCGTTGAAAAACCAGAAGCATGGTGATTTCAGGCTCCTTGCAGTTGTGGATTCTGAGGATGACCCTGCTGTTCCATTTCTCAATGAAGCCGGAATTGAGCATATTGTATCACATTCGGGAAATGGAAGTGGAAAAGTGAATGCAATCGTTTCCGCTATAGAAGAGGACCATTCATCACATAAAGTAACTGTAATAGTGGATTCCGATACGGTTGTATCTGACAATTGGCTTTCAGTATTAATTGCACCTCTCAGAGATAACAGGGTTGGAATATCAACAACATTCCCTTTCTTCGATCCTGTGGGTGGTTTCTGGTCTAAGGTAAAGATGGTATGGGGTTATGTTGGGCTGGGAATGATGCAGTCTACTCTGACAAGGTTTGGATGGGGAGGCTCGCTCGCATTCAGATCTGAACTGCTAACTGGAAAGGATCTGGAATTTTTCAGTTCCTATGTTTCAGATGACATTGCAATTACCAAGATATGCCGCAAATATGGCCTGAAAATAGCATATGTTCCCGAGGCAGCTCCACTTGTAAAGTCTCCGGATGACTTTAATACATTTATCGAATGGGCCAACAGGCAGACTGCGCTATCCATATATGCAACCAGGAAAGTCCTTGGTTATGGCGTTCTTTTCTATGGTGCAACGATATTTGAGTTCCTGTCAGCAATAATCCTGATAGTTATCTTCTGGCCCTTCTACCCGGTACTTATCCTGTTCCTTCCAGCTGTCATAAATGCCATTAGATCTTCCAAAAGATCAGGAAAACACTGGAAAAGTGGATTCCTAATACAGTTCATGATACCTTTTGTGTATTTCTACAACCTTGTAAAGGGTGGAAGAATGAAATCTATAGTATGGAGGGGAAGGGAGTATCCGCTGGACAGGACCGAGGACCCATGATTTGAAGGTTTCTGAGAAAAGGGGAGAAGAAATCCCACTATAATGATAAATACGGGGCTACCATTATAAAAACTATGCAAAGAGAGAGAAAGCTGTTTGGCACAAATGGAATACGCGGGACACCGAACAGAGATCTTACGTCAGATTTTGCCCTGAATGTTGGCAGGGCTTCTGCTACTATTTTTGGCACAAAAACAGTTGCAATGGGTAGAGATACAAGAGACACCGGAGACATGCTTTTCTCTGCAGTCATGTCTGGGGTTCTGTCAACGGGAGTTAATGTTATTGACCTTGGTATACTCCCAACTCCGGCAGTACAGTACTATTGCAAGATTCATGGGCTATATGGAATAGTGATAACTGCATCCCATAACCCCCCAGAATTTAACGGCATTAAGTGCATAGACATGGATGGGACGGAATTGCGCCAGGAAGATGAGTTAAGGATAGAGGATGCACTATCTGGAGGCAATTGGAAACTCTGCCGGTGGGATGAAGTTGGCCAGGTTACAGGCGATCCTAGGGGTGGAGATCTGTACATTAATTCAGTAATAGCAAAGGTTGATGCAGCCAGGATCCGTGCCAGCAATTTCAGGGTTGCTGTGGACTGCGGAAATGGGGCAGCGTACCACACAACACCTAAAATGCTCAGAGAGCTGGGCTGCAGTGTAGTTGAGCTGAATTCCTACCCTGATGGTCAATTCACCTCCAGGCAATCCGAGCCTAAACCAGAAAATCTGGCAGACCTCATATCTGTTATGAAATCCGGCAACTTTTCGCTTGGAATAGCACATGACGGTGACGCAGACAGGGCTGTTTTCATAGATGAAAAGGGGAATTTCATTGATGGTGACCAGTCCCTGTCCATTCTTATTTCCAGTATAGCGGGAAAAGGGGATACAGTGGTAACGCCAGTTAGCAGCTCGGATAATTTGGAGCATATAGCCAGAGAAAAAGGCTTCAACCTTGTCAGAACAAAGGTAGGGGCCCCGATAGTCTCGCGCACAATAATTGGGAAGAATGCAAAAATTGGAGGGGAGGAGAACGGAGGAGTAATTTATGGTGACCATCAGTACTGCAGGGACGGTGCCATGACTGTTGCACTTATGCTCAACCTTATTGCGGAAAAAAGGAAACCCTTGTCCCGGATCGTCTCCGAGCTGCCAGGTTTCAGGCTTTACAGAACGGCCGTCCGAATATCCGGGAAGGATCCCCAGAAAATCCTCCACGAACTGGATAAGAAGAACCTTTCAGAGAAGGTTGACAGGACAGATGGGCTTAAAATATACCTGGATGGGGGATGGGCACTTGTCAGGGCATCAGGTACTGAACCAATCATGCGTATTTACGGACATGGAAGGAGCATGGAAGAGGCAGAGAAAATTAACAAAAAGGTCACAGAAGTGATCAATTCTCTTCTCTAATAGTTCTTCAGGGATGAATAACTGTCCCTGAACCTCAGCAATGCCGTGGCATTTCCTGCAATGGCAAACCAGAGGAGCAGTATGGCTGTTGGGGTGAGATTGAAAAGCGGCATGCGGATGGAAAAGGGAATCAGCAACTGAATCAGGATAAATACCATCATGAACGCCAGCCTGTCTGCCCTGCCAAGTATCCCTGAGTAATTTCTTTTCAGTCCCAGTGCCTGGGATTGAGTTCCCATATAGGAGGTCATAAGGACACCTATAAGCGCAATTATGCCTAGAAACTCGGATCCAGGGGAGCTGAATATGAAGCCGATCATTATCAGAATATCGGAGTACCTGTCCAGTACATGATCAACGAGGTCTCCCAGTGGGGAGGAGAGGTTTCTGATCCTCGCCACTTTGCCATCAACCGCATCAAAAAGGGCTGACAGGACAAGGAAAATGAAGGCGAGGCCAAGATATAAGCCGCCCAACCAGATGTTTAATCCGGAAAGTCCAGCAAGAATAAGGGAAAGAAAGGAGATGGTGTTCGGATTCATTCCCATAAATGGCCTGCTCATAGATGTGATCAGCCCATCTGCTCTTCCTCTGAGGCTATCCAGAACCATGAGATTGGATCGTGATTGCTGATATAATATATGTTGTGCCTCACAACTTACTGGCATTTCCTGAGAATATGTTGAGGGCAACCTTCATTATGGCTTCTGCTGTCTCTGCCGGTTTGCCTTCTTTATTCATTATGCGGCATATTCTAATGGAGGGGAGCAGATCAAGCGACTCCTGATAAATAATATCAGAATACAGGGAGTCCATATTTTCAAAGATCTTCTCAGAACTGTAACCTCTGGCCAGAAGCGATTTCTCAACTAGCTCAGGATCTCTCTCAAGTATTATTACAAAATCTGCACCCAGAAGATGTGAATAATGAGAGGCAACAATAACATCCTCCTCATCTCTACGGGCCCACAGAGATGAAAGGCAGTCAATGTCAACCTCATCACCTTCCATACACTCGTTTGAACCGCAGATCTGAAGGGCTTCATAACATCTGAAATTAT
>JAJZZZ010000034.1 GCA_021797265.1 Thermoplasmata archaeon | reverse complement strand
CAAAGCGGCATGCCCCAAAGTGCTTTGATCGGAACGTTGGATAATCTGTATTGTGCCTGAAAAACGATCTGAATGCCATGTCCAGTTTAACAAGGGAATGCTGGAGACTCTGTGAGTTAATCTCATTCAGCCATGTCAATTCCTTCTTCAGTGCAGTTAACATCCTCATGGTGTCAAATACTGAAAGACCCTTCCTTTCATTTTTGTGTTCAGCGAAGTACTTAGTTCTCAACTCAAGGAAGTGGTTCTATACAAAGCGGCATGCCCCAAAGTGCTTCTCAAGAAGAATCTTCTGTTCTTCGTTGGGATACAGTCTCACTTTGAGGGCTTTAATCATTGCTTAAACACATCAATCCTTTCCAAAAAACATTTCGCATTCATCCCGCAACTTAAGAAGTGGGCTTTCTGCTTGAATGATCGTAAGTGTAACAAACCCCAATTGGAAGGATATTTTTTCAAACTTTAAGGGGCTTGTGAGATAAATGATCACTATTTATTTGCTTCAGTCCCATTTACAATTTTTTCAGCAACAATGCCCCCTATCTTTGGAGAGGGGATGAATTGCGGATGGAAAGTTCATCGGAAACAGAAATATACATGGATCACACCAACGGGCAGTGGGGAATTTAAGCCTGATAAGGTCGATAAAAAGGGTGTGAGATGGAATATGACCTTCGAATATCATGATAAAGCCTCCATCGATGAAGCAGGAACCTCCAGTGTTATAGCATGGAGAGGATGTCAGTTAAAGGATGGATACAAACACATACCTTGGAGCACATATGTACAATTTAAAGCGTACTCGTTTGAGTTCAAGTCATTAACTGCTTTAAAATATTGCGTTAATCGTGCCATCTTAAGTTCCTGACGCCCCAACGTGGAAATATTTTTTCATTGAACTTTCCTGTCGTTGGATAATGAAGCACGCAACTTCAGATGACCTGAAACATGTTTATCAACTGCTGACGAGAGTCAGGAAAATTCAGGGAATTGTTGAAAAACAACCAGGTCATTTTTATTATAAAGGAAAAAATGTCCTTCACTTTCATGAGGATCACGGCTCGCTTTTCGCGGATATTGGAGAAGAGAGAATTAAAGTGGATGAATCCTCATACAGTGAGATTGTGATAAGAGTTGAAATGTATATTTCTCAAATAGAGGTGGCCAGAGATTCTCAAAAAAAATGCTGAATCTGAGCACTCCGGATATGCCGGTTTTCATTTCTGCGGTTCCGTGGCCTCATCCCATGAAGATCTGGGGTAGGAACCAATAATCTTGATGCTGCTGCACTGAGATGCCAGCTCAGCGATAGCATCCTTTATTGGCTCATCACTGGAGTGCCCATGGACATCGAAAAGGAATCTGTAAGTGCCAGGGTTGTATTTGTCAGGCCGGGACATAACCATGCTGAGGTTAATGTTTCTTGTTGAGAATGGAAGCAGCGCATTCACCAAAGAACCCGCAACATTCTCCTTCAGTATGAATGTGATCGACGTCTTGTCCCTTCCTGTGGCAACAGTTTCACCCCGTGACAGCAACAAGAACCGTGTAAGATTCCTTGAATAATCGCAGACGTCAGATAACCTCACTGCCAGGCCATAAAGCTCAGAAATTCTGGAAGATCCTATGATTGCGGAGCCGGTTTCATCCTTAACTTTTTGTGCCATTTCAGCTGTGGAGGTGGTTTCATAGATTCGTGCTGCAGGATAGAGCCTCATTATGGTATTGCGACACTGGGCTATGGCCTGCGGATGCGAATATATTTTTTCTATTTTTTCTGAATTGGAAAGAAGCATGTGCCTGATGGAAACAATGGCTTCCCCAGTTATCCGTATCTTTGACCCAACCATGAGATCGATGACAGAAGAAACAGGGCCTTCAACCGAATTTTCCACCGGAAGAACACAGGAGTCAGTAATACCCGCCTCAGCCATCTCAAGAACTTCTGCGAAACTAGAGCCAGGCACCTTTGCAGCGCCAGGTGCCAGATAATCGGCTGCAGTCTCGCTCCAGGTTCCTCTGGGCCCGAGATACGCAACCTTGGTATCAGTTGAAAATTTCTCCCTCATATTTCCAGTCTCCGGCTAATGAGCTTGCAGCACTTTATGCTATCCTGTTAAGAAATTTAACTCATGTGGGCAATAGCAGTATGGCAAATCAGTAAAATTAATGCACAAAACTGTGTTGTATATTTTATGATTGACCTTGAAGAAATGAAGGAATTGCAGCTTCACAAAGATTTCAACTGGGTTACGGATATTCTCATGAAACACGATGAGGATAAAACTGCATTGATGCTGATGGATCAGGATGAGAACATTCAGAATGTCACCTATGGGGAACTGGTCCGGAAGTCCATGCAGTACGCCAACCTGCTGTGGGATGAGGGAATCCACAAGGGTGATGCCATACTCATAATGACGAAAATGATTCCTGACCTCTGGTACGTTGCCATAGCTTCCGCACTGGTGGGCGTGGTATACTCGCCTGCGCCTCTTCTTCTTACATCTGGAGATATCAAATACAGAGTTGAACAGATCAACGCCAAGGCCGTTTTTACTGATTCTGATTCAAGAAAATCAATTGAGAATGCAACAAGAGGATATTTCCTCAAGATCTTTGACGTGACAAGCGAGGAGTTCCAGAACAGGGTCGATGTGAAACCTTCAGAATATTCACCGATTCATCGCGATCCTGAAACTCCTCATGCCATCTTCTTCACTTCTGGCACCGAAGGCAAGCCGAAAGCCATCGTTCATAACGGGTACTATCCTCTTGGGCACCTTTCAACAGCCTTGTGGCTTGGAATAGGGCCAAAGGATATACACTGGAACATTAGCAGCCCCGGATGGGCAAAATGGGCATGGTCCAATCTTTATGCACCTCTTGTGGCCGGTTCAACCTCTTTCGCATATGAGCAGGGGAGGTTCAGCGCGGAGAGATCCCTGTCCGTGCTTGAAAACTACCCGATTACCAGCCTATGCACAGCACCGACGGTGTGGAGAATGTTTCTGGTGCAGAAGCTCGATAGCTTCAGGCCCCTTGCTCTTAAGAAATGTTCTTCAGCCGGTGAGCCACTGAATCCTGAGATTATATCAAGATGGGAAAAAATCACAGGAGTAACAATCAGGGATGGCTACGGGCAGTCCGAGAGTACAGCAATGATCGGAAACATTGACCCGAACAGGATAAAACCGGGATCTGCCGGCAAGCCTCTCCTGCAGTATGACCTTAGAATTGTGGACGAAGACGGGAATGAGCTTGGACCCGGTGAGGAGGGAAATATCGCCGTTAGAATTGATAACAGGGTTCCGGGACTCTTTGACAGGTATGGCAACGACTCTGCACTGAATGCCGACAGATTCAAGCATGGATTCTATTACACCGGAGACCTTGGCAAGATTGACAGTGACGGATACATATGGTTTGTATCAAGGGCAGATGATGTTATCAAGGCATCCGATTACCGCATCGGACCATTCGAGGTGGAATCTGCGCTAATGAGCCACCCGGCTGTTGCTGAATCCGCTGTTGTCCCAACACCCGATGAAATAAGAGGGAACCTCGTCAAGGCTTTTGTGATACTGAGGCCTGGATTCAAGCCCAGTTCCGATCTTGCAAGGGAGCTGAGCCTTCATGTGAAATCTGTAACTGCACCTTACATGAGACCAAAGAAGATCGAATTTGTGTCTGAACTGCCAAAGACCATAAGCGGGAAAATTATCAGAAAACAGCTCCGGAATCTTGAAATGGAAAGGTATGCCGCCAAGAAAGATGCTGAAGAGGGAACTCTGGGAGGACGGGAATACAGAATCCCATGATTACGGCAACGTAATTGTTCACCGGGCAATCCGTTCCAGAATTTCCAGACGGAACGACGAACCTTGGCTTGTCAATAATTTCTGATAATCAATTCTGGGATTTTTCCACGTCCCTCTGGCTTTGAATTTATGTTCCTTCTGGCCATGATTTTCTCTATCCTGTATGATGAGTAAAGCCCTTCAATTTCATCTGTGGCCGCATTGCTCAGCAGAAACTTAACGCCTTTCCTGTCCAGATCTTCGGCAACCTTTGCAAGGTCCTTCTGATCTTTCCATGTGAAGCCCATACTGCTGTAGCTTGTGAATCTGGCCGTTGCAGACACTGGCATATATGGAGGATCAAGATATGCGAAATCCCCTGCCTCAGCATATGATAGAGCGGCCCTGAAATCCCCATGACTGATTGACGATCGAGCGAGGCATTCCGATGCCCGAGATATTTCCATATCAGAAGGTATGGAAGGGTTAGTGTACCTGCCGAAAGGCACGTTGTAACGCCCTGATGAATTGAGCCTGTAAAGGCCGTTGAATCCGTGGCGGTTAAGATATATAAGCAATGCAGATTTCATCAATGGATTCTCAGCTGCCGAATTGTATATCTCCCTTGCTTTGTAATAGTCATTCCTGTTATTTCCAAATCCCATTACATGGAGATAGCTGATCAGCTCATCCTTCTGATCCCTTATGATCTGGTACAATGCAATCAGGTCAGGATTGATGTCTGAAATAACTGACCTAACCGCCCCCCTGAGTTCACACAGTTTGAAAAACAGTGCGCCGCCTCCCAGGAATGGCTCACGATATGTATAGAAATATGGAGGTAACCTGTCAGTGAGTTCCCCGATGATCTGCCGTTTTCCCCCAGCCCATTTCAGTATCGGCATGGCCATAATCTCGAAAACTTGATTTCATTCTTGTATTATAACGTCGCTGGGAGTTTGAGGGAAGCAGATTGGGATGATAAAAGTAGGAGAAAGCATTCCGGAATTTACACCTGTGGATAGTGCTGCGGTGGCGGAACGCTCAAAGGGAGGTCTATGAGCTGCCACTCCATGAAGCAGGAACCTCTTACCCTTCAGGGTAGAGGATGCCAGAGAAATTTAGCATGGACATAAATGCGACTTCTGCCTCCTCCTCATGACGGGAGAGCTGTGCTGTCCGGATCAGCAGAAGTGACGAGGGTGCCACCACTGCTGTCCCCGTACTTCATTATTCTGATTGGAATTCCGTGCTGCCTGGCAGTTATTACGGCCATTGGATGAATTACCCTTGAGCCGGAACTGCAGAGTTCAAGTGCCTTATCATAAGATATGCGCGAGAAGTGCTGTGCCCCGGTCTTAAGAAGCTTCGGATCCTGGCTGTATATGCCCGGCACATCCTTGAGGAGCAGGACCTCTTCTGTCTTCAGGGCAGCACCCAGTGCGATGGCGCTGTAATCACTTGAATTCCTCCCAAGGATTCTTATCCTGCCTTCATTATCTATCCCGAAGAATCCTGTTGTTATAGGCACGTACCCGGACTCCAGAAGTTTCAGGACAACAGGGAAAGCCTTGGTGTGGCTCCTCCTGACATCAATAAAAGTGTTCCCTGAATCCTCCTGAACCGAGATACCCAGCCGATCTGATGTCACGTTGCGGCACCTGATTCCCACATTTTCCAGGAATATCGATACAACTGCGGCGGCCATTTTCTCACCCATTGACAGAAATGAGTCGTAATCTGCATTCCTGGCAAATTCTGTAAACCTGGAGAAACCGTAATACTCAGGGCCGAGTTCGTACATGATCTCAGGTACCCACGGCTGCCGGCGGGTGCTGGGAAGAGCATCCTGGAGCAGATTTGCATGGTACGAGAGAACTTCCATCAGAACAGATTCCCTTTCCGAAGAGCCCATCCCATAGCCGGAAACAAGCCTGTCCGTTATGCCTTTGAATGCGCTAAGGACAAACACTGCTCCCCTCTTATCCCGGGCAAGATTCGCGATGTGGGACATCGCCTCATGGGAGGTGAGAAACGAGCCACCAATCTTTATCACAGCAAGGCTGCCTGAATTCATTTTATCATCCCGGATTCATGCAGGAATTCCGCGTTCAACAGGGCTGAACCAGCTGCTCCCCGTATCAGGTTGTTCACAAGCGCAACAAATGATATCCGCGAACCGGAAGCGCGCAGCCTTCCCACGGTAACCGACATGCCCCTTGTCCTCTCCGGCGTTCCTGCCATGACATCCAGCAGCGGCTGGGGGCGGTCATCTCCATTGCTGAGTATTACACTTTTTTCCGGCAATGTCGGCAGTCTGGCCTTCAGGTTCCCATTCCCAAAATTCCTGAAACGTTCCTGAAGCAGGCCAGTATCCACATCATCCGACATAACTGCGGTGATGGATTCAAGATGGCCATCCCTTACTGGAACACGAACGCATGTTGGATGAATCTTCAGATTTGATTGCGATCCCTCTGGCGATGGAAAGCGCCCGAATATTTTCCTGGTCTCGCTGACCATTTTTTCTTCTTCGGATCTTATAAAGGGAACAATATTGGAAAGTATGTCCAGCGAAGGCACCCCGGGATATCCGGCTCCGCTGACAGCCTGCATTGTTGTTACGTAAATCTCTTGAATCCCCAAATCAGCAATTGGGGCCAGACCCAGCACCATCCCAATGGTGCTGCAGTTGCCATTCGCAACAATCATGCCTCTTGAGGAATTCAGTGATTCAAGATGGTGCGGATTCACCTCAGGAATCACCAGGGGAACTTCGCTGTCCAGCCTGTTTGCCGAAGCGTTGGTCAGAATTATTGATCCTTTCTGGGCCAGCTGTTTTTCAAGCTTCCCGGCGTTTGCGTCGCTCACTGCACTGAAAAGCAGGTCATTTCTGTCACCGAGTATTGTGTTGGGGTCCGATCTCTTCACTGTCAGGCCTTCATAACGCTCTGCAAGTTCTTCGTCAAAATTCAGAAAACCGCTGTAAGATTGCCCAGATGATCTATCAGAGGCATATACCGACACAATCTCCATAAATGGGTGATTTGAAAGGAGCTGTGCAAATTTCTGCCCTACCACTCCCGTAGCACCGATTATCCCTACCCTCAACTTATCCACAGAAGAACACCTTCCTACGGCTGGGCAGGAAGATATTACTGGCAATAATTTTCCTGTACCGGACTGCATATGAAAGCGAATTTAATTCAGTAATTGTGAATTTGCAGGTTTTGACTGCCCCTGGAGATGATATTCCTGACCATGATGCTCTTGGCATTGCAGCAAATATATTGTATGGTTATTTTCATATTTCTTAATATAGAATTACCTCTAGTAATTTAATTCAGGCCGAGAATGCTGCCATATTCAATGAATGCGAAACAATTGAACGCAGGGATAGGAACTTAAGATGGCAGGATCTGTGCTTCCAGACCGCATAAACAAATATTATTCTAACGTTGATGATTACTGCTGCATTGAAGCACTATAAACTCCAGGGAAAGACAGTGACACTGTCAAACGATCTTAAAGCCAGTTATGCAGAAGCGATAGCCGAACTTGCAAACGATCCAGTTATATCGAGGAACATAGGGGGTCACGGCTTTCATTATCCCTACACCATAGAAGATGCAATGAATTTTTTTACTATGAACAGGGAAGACGGCAGGAAATTCTTTGCCATCGACTTCATAATTTTTGTTGACGGGACCCCGGCAGGAATAATCGGCCTGAAGGACATAGACTATGTGGACAGGAAATGCCATGTGGGATACTGGATCGGAAGGAGATTCTGGTCAAGAGGCGTTGCCAGCGAAGCCCTGGACCTTGTAACCCGTTTTGCTGCAGATGAAATTTCAATGCACAGGCTTTATACCGGTGTCCTTGATTTTAACGCGGCTTCCATGAAGGTGCTGCTGAAGAACGGCTACTTTATTGAGGGCGTAGAAAGGGATACCTATTTTATGGAAGGCAGGTACTTTTCCATGATACGATTTGCCAGGATCATTGACTGAAATCTCCTGATGTGCAAAGTGCTGGCATTATGGTGTGCCGTTCGTTTCTTATGGAGCCAAAACGAAGGCTTTCAATTTTACCATATTTTTTTCACTCCATTCAGCCAATAATTATTAGCATGTAACAGTTTTCCATAGAATGAGGATAAAATTCATTGTTGTCGCAATTGTGGCAATCATAGCATTGTCCTATGTTTCCACAGATTTCAACACTCTGAATCCTGTAAACGGGCTCTGGTCGGCAGCCGGAAATGCCAACTATACTTCGGGAAATTATCATATTTCAGGCCTGCAGTATCCCGTCAATGTGAGCCTGGATTCATCCGGGGTTGCCCATATACAGGCCAGAAATCTGCACGATCTCTTCATGGCGCAGGGATACTATGAAGCCAGTAACAGGCTGTTCCAGATGGAGCTTGAGGCACTTCTTGCCTCAGGCAACCTGAGCTCATACGTGGGATCGTCCGCGCTGAATTCAGACATAGCCATGCACATGATAGGCATACCCCAAAATGCAGCCCTCCTGAACTCATATGTCAGTACTGATTATCCGCAGTTCTATGGATACATCCAGGACTACTCTGAGGGTGTGAATGCATATATAAACGCTTCTGCGGGCAATCTTCCACTCGGTTTCAAACTTATCGGAAAGAAGCCTTTCCAGTGGACTCCTTTTGATTCCTTTGCGTGGCAGGAATACATGACATGGGACCTCACAACCGGCGGTACCAGCCAGCTCCAGACTGATTTGCTCTATTCTGCCCTTGGCTATGCCAACCTGAGCCAGATGTGGCCATACTATCCATATTACACCACAAACATTACCATGGTTCCAGGCAATGGCACCGTCAACGGCCTTAACCTTTCCGACTTGGGAATATCATCAGAATACCTCTGGAGCCTCAACTGGTACAGCCAGTTTGCCACCGGACTGAATACTTCACTTTTCAGCTCTCTGAAAGGCCTGATGGAGAGTGCACTTTCCAACATTTCTGATCCCTATGGATTTTCCACAAGGAACACATTAAGACCTGAGGTGGGCAGCAATTCCTGGATAGTCACTTCGAATTATTCATCACTGCATTCGCCAATTCTTGCAAATGACCCGCATCTTACCCTTCTTGCTCCATCTCTCTGGATTCCTGTTCAACTGGAAGCACCAGGGATTAATGCAACTGGATGGGGACTTGCCGGGCTACCTGGGATTCTCATAGGCCATACTGCCACAACATCCTGGGGACTGACAACACCGGAAGGCGCAACAGCCAACGATTACCTTGAGACGCTCAATGGGAACAATTACACCTACAATGGAAAGGAGTACGCCATGTCAGAATATAATTATTCATTGCTCGGATCAAAATACTCAATATTTTACACAAATAATGGCCCCCTCATTGCCAGATCCGGAGACATGGGCATAAGCATGAACTGGACCGCAGCCATTCCATCCCCCGATCTGGTTGCCGAAATCAAGCTGGACATGAGCACGAACTACAGCCAGATGATCAACGCTTTGCGCCTGTGGGAATCGCCCCCACAGAATTTCGTTCTTGCCGGAACACATAATACAGGATATATCACTGCAGGGCTGTATCCCACAATAAATGAAACGCTACCCGGTGGGCAGAAAGTGGCCGTCATTGGTTCAAGATCCCTCCTGAACGGAAGCACCCCGGATTACCGCATAACTGGGCATGTACCATTCAAATACCTACCGCAGATCGAGAATCCTGCAAGGGGATATGCCTTCGCCCCGAATCAGCCAACTGTTGGCAAGAACTATCCATATCCCTTCATAGGAGGATACTGGACTTCAGGCGGAAGGGCACAGACCATCTATCATTATCTCAAGTCACACGGAAATATCACTGTTCAGGACATGATGAATCTTCAGAGTAACGTTTCCGATTACTGGGCATCACAGTTCGTGCCCGTAATACTGAAGTCGCTCTCTTCCATGAGCATGAACAGTACAGAGGCTGCAGCATACGGCATACTTTCGCATTGGAATTATACATCGTATGTGAATTCCACGGGTGAAACTGTATACTGGTACTATCTCAGCGAACTCTACAACATCACCTTTGACAGGGTTTATGCTGACCACGGATTATCGTCGCTTACAAAGCCATTTGACACGTCAGCGCTTTATCTGGCCATCAACGATCCATCCTCGGCCACCTGGTTCAATGGCAGTTTTAACCGTACATCACAGACAGCCTTCGCCAGGGAGGTGTCGTTCCTGCTGCAGAAACTTGGGCCAGTCAGCACATGGACATGGGGGCGTGTTCACATCCTGGAGATTGCCAGTTTGACAGGACTCTCGGCACTTGGCCTTGGACCGTACCCAATGTATGGTGATTCCCATACAGTCAGCGCAGCATATGTGTCAAGACAGCTTCAGGTGCCGGAACCATACGTGACCGTTGGGCCCTCCCTGAGAGAGGTATCCGATCCTGCAAAGTCCATATTCTACGGAGTATTTCCGGGTGGACCGAGCGAAAATCCGGTCAGCTACTACTTCTCCAACCAGCTGACTACGTGGTTTGATCATCAGTATTACAATATGTCCACCCAGACTACGGAGGTGAGGTTTGTATATGACTAAGATTGGGGCGGTTATTTCAATAATTGCATCGGCAGCTGTTTCCTACGCCACTCTGCTATTTCTTCCACTTGCGTATCTTGCCGTTGTTGCCGCAATTCCTCTGATGTACCTGAAGGGATGGAAAACCTTTGTAGTTGGCCTGATAATAGGGATTGCCTCTGCATTTTCATTGTACCTTATCTATCCGCTGCAGAAAGTTGCTGAACTGTCAGCCATCATAGGAGGCATAGTATCTCTTTCTCCAGTTCTGGTTCTTGTTGTATTCCCCCTGGTTTATGGCCTTATTCTGGCATTTGGCGCACTCCTGTGGTCTGAGATACTTGAAAATATTGCACTTAGAAAGGCAAAAAGCAGCGTGGAGAGCCGGAACTAAGCCGGTTCCCCCATACTTTCCAGCCATCTTTTGGATAGGGCTTTAGCAGCATTTTTCTCAGTTTCAAGTATTCTTTCAAGATGTTCGGCGGATATTCCTTCCGGTACAGAGTATTTTCCACTGGTTTCTGCAATGATTTCTTTACTCTTCATGATTTCAAGTATACGAGGGGGAGGCAGGGGTCTCCGCAGCTCACTGGACCTGTATCTCTGGATGTTGAACAGTATGGTCTTTATGTATCGTGAAAGCTCAAAATGCACATAATCCGGATCCCGTGAAAGCGATCTGAAAGAATCCCCTATCATTTTTTCTATTCCCTGGTTGCCATTTACACTTCCCGGTTCCGGTGATGCGGCAAAAAGATATGCAACACCACCTGGAATCTTATGAGAAGACTCAAAATAGCAGTAAATATCAGTTCTGCCAGAAAATGGCTGCAAATTCTCCATGACATAATCTGTCCTTGGAATATTCTCCCCCTCCAGATTTCCCATTAAATAATCCGGCATGAAGTCGTCCGGAAGCATAACACTGTTCTTGAGATCAAACAGTGCGTCCTCAAGTTTCACAGGCCTGTTTTCAATGCCGGTGCGTCCCACCAGATAATTGTAGATATGCAGATTGATGAAATCTCGTATTCTTCTCCCGGGATCCCGCAGCGGCATTACAGCGGGATCTGAAGGTGGTTCAGATCCAGTCCACCGTGCAACTGAGATTTTATCATCACCGTAGTCCTGGGTTTCAATTTCCACTTCAGGCACTGATTTAAGATAACGGATAACCTCTTCAACTGGCAATCTGCAATTCAGGGAAATGCTTTCCAGAGCCCACGGAGCAAGAATCCAGGTACCAGATTCACTGGGGGGAGCCCTGAACGGGACTCTCTCAATTATATTTCGTAAGTTGAATGTGTCTCTAAGGTATTTTTTGATCCTGCTATCGGTGTCGGTATCCATACTCTCCTTAATGTCTCTTTAAACATAAATACTGGTGCACAGAGTTGATTAACATGTATTGCACTGTTTGATCAGCAAACACAAATGAAGACGAAAAAGGAAGCGTGACCAGCTAACTATATATACAGAAGTTGGTTATGAACATCAAAGGAGACCATGAAAAACATGAGCGGGGATAGGTTCAACTATTATCTTAAGGTCATAATGAATTCCAGAATCGAGGATCTGCCTGAGATTTCAGAGCAGTTTGAAAATGATATAACCATATCTTCCGCAGAAGCCCAGGAACTGGAGAGGGTAATAGACAAGCATCTTAGCCTGTTCAACAGATTCGGTGCAAAGGTCGTTAACGCAGCCACAGGTGCCGAGGAAACTCCGCCTAGGTCCGATATTGACAACTTCGGAAACACTTCATTACAGCTCGATTCCCAGGAGGCATACGGCCTAGAGTGGAAAGTTTATGTCCCGAATCCGGGATTTGCCAATTCGCCAGTGAAGAAATGGTATTACAACAGGAAGGTTGCCTCAATTCTGAATGAACTTCTTACCGATGTGGTGCCTGGCAGGCTCAAGGATTATTTCGACTATCCACCATGGTTGCTGGGTACTGTTCATGCACCAAGTACCATATTCATGCCCATCAATGAGATAATCAATCTGGCAATAGGAAGGGGAGTGATACCCGACTGGGACTATCTGGTGGCCAGGGGCCTTCCCAAGGCACTTGTAGATGTCCTCAGAACTGAGAATATAGGATATAATCTATAGTGCACCATTCCGTTGCTGGATTAATTATGATCCTTTTTATTCCTTGATCACATTACTAAATTATGAAAATGAGTGGAATAATAACCCCAATGGTCACGCCATTCAGGCAGAACGGGGAAATAGATTATGAC
>JAJZZZ010000160.1 GCA_021797265.1 Thermoplasmata archaeon | reverse complement strand
GAACAACTATGCCCACAGCCGGCAACACACCGTAAATGAATCCGATGAATCCAAGAATTCCAAATCCCGTGAAGCTCAGCACCTGGTAGGACACATAGGAAATTGCGGTCAAAAATCCCGCTGAACTCCCCAATCCCCTAGATACAAAGGTATAGTATCCGCCAGAGCTTGAAATCTCCCTAGCAAACTCGTACATTGAAAAGCTCATAAGGCCATAGACAGCCAGAGACAGCAGCAATACCAGCGGAATGGCAAATGCGCCATTTGGATAGGTGCTTCCAAAGGTGAAGAACATTAGTGCTGCGGTGGTTGTTACATACAAGACAATAGTTCCGGCCGGGGCATTTAAAGCTACAGCCTGTGAAACTGCATGTCTGAGGCCAAGTTGATCTCTTTTTAGATGTTTTAACCCGGTTTCAGTTTCCTGCACTTTTGGGTTGATGAACCATCTATATTTGAAACTATGTTGACCATATGCAGACTCAATTTTCTATATATGTAAATTATTTGAAATTGTATGCAATAGGATAAGTACACTTCTCTAATGAAAACACTAGTGTTTTCAAACCCCACATTGGAAAAAACTTAACTATTGCATCTGCATCTTAACCCTATGGCACTGGTAACTGACAATTTTGGCCGATCAGTAAAGAGCATGAGGATTCAGGTGAATACCACATGCAACTTCAGCTGTTTTTTCTGCCATATGGAAGGTACCGGAGTGCATTCAGAATCCATGACTGCCGATGAAATAGAGAGAATTGTATCGGTGGCAAGCAGGTGGGGGGTGAACAAAATAAAGTTCACCGGAGGGGAGCCCACTCTCAGGAGAGACATTCTCGATATTGTACGGAGAACCCGCAAATACATCACCGGAGACATATCCATGACCACAAATGGAATAATGCTCCCCAAGATTGCAAAGGACCTCAGAGAAGCAGGGCTTGACAGAATCAATATCTCACTCCATTCAATTGAGAGGGAAAAGTTTGAGTTCATTACAGGCGTTGATGCAATTGAACAGGTTATCAAAGGCATACGGGCAGCACACGAGGCTGGATTCAAGTCAATCAAAGTCAATTTTGTCGTTCTCAAGAATCTCAACGTGGACCAGCTTCCTCAAATGTTGAGGCTTGCAGCAGAGGAGAATGTCATACTACAGCTCATAGAATATGAAACGACCAGGGAAACAGAAAAATCTGATGATTTCCTGAAATACCATATACCTCTGGATAGTTTTGAGAAGGATGTCGCCTCAAAGTCCTTCAAAGTGGAATACAATGAACTGCACAAGAGACCGAGATACCACATGAACCTTGAAGGGAAGAGTGCAATCGTGGAATTCGTAAAGCCCATGAGGAATTCAGAATTCTGCAATAACTGCACAAGAATAAGGCTCACTTCCACTGGCTTGCTCAAGCCTTGCCTGATGAGGAATGACAACCTTACAAACATGATTTCAAGTGTCAGGAATGGAAAACCTGACCAGGATCTTGATGAAATTTTCATAAAGGCCGCGAAGGCACGGGAACCCTACTGGAAGAAGGAGGATGAAATTGAAGGTGACAGTGAAGTATTTTGGCTCAGTGAGGGATGATTCCGGCACTGAAAAGGAATACCTGACACTTGAGGAAAGTTCCAGTGTATCCGATGCCATGACTCTTCTGAAAGAGAAGCACCTAGCCCTCAAGGCAAGGAAGGGGCAGATCCTGTTTGCACTGAACCAGAATTATTCCTCTTTGGAAGCGGAACTGAAAGACGGGGATGAACTTGCACTGTTCCCGGTTGTCAGTGGCGGATAATACTGCCTACATTTTTATTCTGGAGGGGTGGGCGTAAATGTTGAACCTCCCACCACGCACAAAGCAGGCCAGGGTTATGTTCATTGTTTCAGCAGTTTCAACGGCCAGAGTGGACGGAGCAGAAACGCAGCTTACTATGGGAATGCCTGCCATGGATGCTTTCTGAAGGATTTCGAAGCCTCCCCTGCCGCTAACCTGCAGCACCAGTTCATCTGAAAAAAGCAGATTGTTCATCACCATATACCCGATGACCTTGTCAACAGCATTGTGCCTGCCTATGTCTTCTGCAACAAACTTAAGGTTGCCTTTTAAGTCGAAAAGGCCAGCAGCATGTATCCCTCCGGTTTCCCCAAAAATCTTCTGCTCTTTTCTCATAATATCCGGCAGTTTCAGGAGAATGCTGGCGTCAATGGTTTTTGCTGACCGTATGAGCCTTCCTGTTTTTACAAAAATGTCATTTATGCTGCTCTTGCCGCAAATGCCGCAACTTGAATTAACCGCAAAATTCCTGCCATAATCAGCGAGATCGAACTGGACTTCATCAGCAACTTCCACAAACACAATGTTATCGATTGCTGTACCCCCGGAGTCCACGTTGGAAATGGAGCGGATCTGGCTGTATTCCTTCAGTATGCCTTCTGAATAGAGAAAGCCGACAGCAAGGTAATTGTCGAGCGCAGGTGTTCTCATTATGACAGAAACTGTTTTCTCTCCACCATTCCTGTAACGGATCCTTACCTCCAGGGGTTCTTCTGCCGTTATCCTGT
>JAJZZZ010000159.1 GCA_021797265.1 Thermoplasmata archaeon | reverse complement strand
GTTTGAGGATGTTGACAAGGGCGTAGCTGAAGTTTCAAAGGCAATAAAGGAGGCCATAAGATGAAGGCACTTGTTTTTTCCGACAACCAGGAGATAATCGCCCAGATCCTGACGGCACTTAAGGGCAAAGCTGACGCTGACGCAGCAGCCCTTTCCCCGGTAATGGAAAGCATGGACCAGTACGGTGCCACAAGGCTGTACGAACTTACTGGCAATCCTGGATCTGACGCAATATTCCAGGCCCTCTCAAAGATATTCACGGAGGGGAAATACGATCTCTTCCTTGCGGGATCAACCGTAAGAGGCAGAGAGGTTGCGGGAATGATGTCAGAAGCACTCAACCTGCCCGCAATGACAGAAATCAATGACATTTCATTCAGGGACGGCAGGGTTGTCACAAAGCGTTTCTTCTACGGAGGAAAAACTCTCCTTGAGGAGGAATCTGGTGCTAGGGTACTGACCGTGATGGCTGGTATTTCAGAAGCAGCCAGAGCTCAGGGCAAGTCTGAGCTCGTGAAAGTGGAACTCCCAGCCTCAAAAATTACCACAGTCAACAGGATAGACAAGATGGCAGGTTCCGTTAACATAGAGAAAGCGCAGGTCATCGTGTCCGTGGGAAGGGGAATAGGCAGCAAGGAGAACATCGAGAAAGTAAAGCCGCTTGCTGAAGCTGTGCACGGTGAGATTGCAGGTTCGCGACCCGTGTGCCTGGACTATCAGTGGCTTAGCGAAGACAGACAGGTGGGACTTTCCGGAAAGAAAGTGAAGCCAAAGCTCTACATTGCGCTCGGCATCTCTGGACAGATTCAGCACATAGCAGGAATGAGGACCTCCAGAGTTGTTGTTGCGGTGAACAAGGACAAGAGCGCCCCGATTTTTGAGGAAGCAGACTACGGAATTGTTGGCGATCTTTTCCAGATAGTGCCAAAACTTGTTTCAGCCCTAAAGCAGTGATGCCAAAACATCACTTTTTTTTGAAGATTTTTTAATCATCACCATTTTGAAGTGGTTCAGTGATGATCTCTTTTCCCCATTGTATAATAATTCTGAGCAAGAAAAATTATGGAACCCCACAAAATTGAAAATGAGAATAGAAGTGAAAAAAATTTCATCTGGTAAAAAAAGATTTCAGTGCTGCTTCATGCCAGTCTTAATGGGTGTTCCTGCCAGAAGGGCGTTCTCCCCTGAGATCTGATCCAGGTCCTGCCTCTTGGGTTCAGGCAGAAGTACCAGTGTGAATACCAGACCTATGACTGCAAGCAACGCCAGTATCAGGAACAGACCAGATTCCCCTATGGATGATGCCAGTATTATGGCATTGAGGAATGTTCCAATGAAAGCTCCTGTCTTCCCTCCGGCTGCTGATGCACCTGCACCGAAGCCCCTGACCTTGGTGGGGAACACTTCGGGTGGATATATGAAGGTTGTCACATTTGGACCGAATTCTATGAAGAAGTAACTCAGGCCGTACACTGTCAGGAACTCCACAATATATGATGCTGAGAGCAGCTGGTGGAATATTCCAAGTATTCCAAAGGAAACAGCCATTGCGGCAAATCCTATGGTCTGTATGGTCTTCCTTCCAATCCGGTCAATGGTGAACGTTGCAAGCCAGTATCCTGGTAGGGCTGCAAAGCCGAATACCATTGCTGAATATTCAGTAGTCCTGATCAGGTGATGGAGACCTGTTACTGATGCAGGCACAAGTACCCCAAGCATTGAGCTTGACATGATTGAGTTACCGTAGAGTGCCCAGTCCATGAGGAACCATGATCCTGCCGTTCCCAGCAGTGTAAGGATAAACTTCCTCTGCTTCAGTATCTGTGTCCACGATTCTTTTACTGTCTCTGTCTCTGCATCTGCCGAGGCTTTTATTCCGGTATATTTCTGCCAGTTCTTAGCTGCCCCCTGCGCATCTCCCTTAACCCTGAGAAGGTATCTGGGTGTTTCAGGCATTTTCCTCCTGTAATACACCACTATAAGCGCCGGGATTGCACCGAATGCCAGGAGAAGCTTCCACACAAGCGTGAGGCTGATGCCGGAATATATCAGGCCAAGTGATACAAGCGGCCCTGCAAGAAGACCCAGGGACTGCATTGAGAACACCATTCCAACAAGCTTCCCCCTGTGGGCGGTATTGGAGTATTCTGCCATTATGGTGGAGCTTGTTGCATAATCTCCGCCTATTCCAATACCCAGGATGAACCTCCATATTATGAGTATATTAACCCCATTTGTTGGCGTCAGGAATGCACTTCCAAGAGCGCCTATTACAAGTATTATGAGTTCAATGCCGTATACTGCCTTTCTGCCAAGCTTGTCGAGAAGCCTTCCGAATATCAGGGCTCCAATAACTGCCGACAGCAGAGCTGTGGAGTCCAGCAGAGATGACTGAAGTGTCGTGAACTTGCTCCATCCCGATAGCACAAGTATGCTGGTTACCACTCCTATTATGAACAGGTCGTAGGCATCCGTGAAGAAGCCAAGCCCGGACACGAGCCAGGTCTTGTAATGGAAACCACTGGTTTTTGTGTCATTTATGGACTCTATCAAGTCCGGTTTTGTTTCGGTAGTCATACCAGAAGATAAATTTCAAT
>JAJZZZ010000158.1 GCA_021797265.1 Thermoplasmata archaeon | reverse complement strand
TGTAGCGGAAGGCATAGATCCATTCCAGGCGAACGGCTCACTCATAGAGGAGAACGGAACAGTATATGGCTCATACCTGCTTGCCCAGGCGTTCAATGAATCCTATTTCTTCCAGCCAAGGCCCTCTTCCACAGGATACAGTTATTCCGGGTCTGGATCCGGTTCATATGCTCTGGACGCAAATCAGACCCTGAACCAGACTCGGAGTCTCATAAGCAGGTTCATTAGTGAGAACCCTACGGTAAATATTTCACGCATTCCATACTCTATGGTATCCTATTCAGGTTCAGGAGTTGATCCCGACATACCTCTGCTAGGGGCGCAGGATCAGATCCCACGCATTACCGGGGCACTGCATTTCACCCTTCTTGCAGCAGGTAAAAATGTCTCCAACACATCTCTGGAATCATTCCTCAATGATACCGTTTCCAGATACACTGTGCAGAATTTCCCCCTGTTCGGGTCATATTACGTTAACACAGTGCAGCTTAATCTGGCAATACTGAATCTTCTCATTGGGGATGGAGCGCTGAAAGGATACTGATATTTCAGCCCTGCTTATAAGGGCCTACCTTCTCAGAACGGCCGAATCAACCGGGCTGTCCTTTATAAGTGCTTTCAGTGTGGAATTCACCCTGATTTTTCTGTCCTGGGAGAAACGCAGGCCCAGTACAATGAGATCAGCACTGTATTCCCTGATGGCACTGCTTATCTGGGTACTCATTGTTCCACCGTCGCCTCCCCTGACAATTGTGATTCCATCACCGAACCTTGTGTGAATCTCACCAAGGTTATCGAACAGGTGCTGGAAACCGTGCGTCTTCTTTTCATCAAATTTTCTAAGATCGAGAAGGATAAGGTTGGCATTTGTGCTCTGCTTGAGATGAAGGGCAAATGATACTGCCATTCTGTTGTTGATGGTTTCAGCCACTGGAAGGAGTATGTTCCTGTAAGGAAGCTCGTTTCGCCTGATGCTGAAAATAACAGCCGGGGTGGAACTGTTCTTCATGACATAATCTCCAATAGAACCGAAAAGGCTTCCGGAAAGACCACTTCTTCTGTGAGTACCCATGAGGACCAGATCATAGTTCTTCTCCTTGAGCTCCTCCACAATTCCAGTTCTTATATTTCTGGCAGTCCTGACTCTGGGAACAACCTTGATATTTCTCTCCTTCCCGTCCTGATATGCATTTGTGATTATTCTCACCTTGTCGCTCCAGGTCAGTTCCTTCATCTCTTCCTTCACAGTGAGGGCAGTAATCTCACCGGAATACTTTTCAGCCAGAAAAAAGGCTATTTCCAGAGGAAGGCGGGACTGCTGGCCCTTAGCCATGGGGACAACAATTTTCTCGAATTTCAGGGCATATGATCTGGCATTGGAGAACATAATAAAATATAATACTTAAAAGATATTTATATTATTGCAATTCTCAATTTTTCCCGATTAATTACGCACTTGAAATTCAATGCATTATGGGAATGGAAATTGGTCTTTTAGTTGAGATAGTCGATAAAACACATTGTTAATACCTGTCACTTTAGGTAGAATTAAAATATATTCCGCACATGCAATGTCAGTGCACATTCCGTCTGTTGTAATTAGAAGAAAGGAAATAGTGGGCAGGAAGACCGCATACGATCTCATGAAGGAGGGTATAGAGGAACTTATGGTATGCGATCTGGATTCCATCATAGACGGTAAGACCAACTTCAAGCTGTACAATGAGCTGGCCAAGTTTTTTGAATTCACAGTGTTCAATCTCATCTACAATGTCGGTGATCTGGTGGATTCGCTTGTCTCAGGAGCCTCAAAGGTTGTTGTCAGCCCTGACCTTACTCCGGAGAGGCTGGCTTCATTTCTGGAGATCTCCCAGAATATAGTGGACCCTAATTCATCAAGATTCGGTCTTTTCCAGAAGTCAGGCGGGAAATATGTCATGGTTTCTGGAAGAATGCCATACCAGGCTTTCAGCGGAATTTACAATATTGGTCCGGCAATGGATGGGGAGAACATGATAAATGTTGACAACTTTCCTCTGGAACTGAACCATTTTATCACCTGACTTTATGAAATTGGCAATTATATACCTGAATCTTAAAAATATAAAAGAATAATATACTGATTGTGTTTGACATGCTAATTGTCTGAACCTGATCTGTCCAAGCCAAGCAGAAATGGCATAAATCCTTTCGTCACAGGTCTATCGATTGTAAACCTGTTTTATTCTCTTCTCATGACTCTGTTCGGCTATACTCTCTTTCTTCTCCTGAACAGAGAGGGGATATCACTTTACTGGGGGGCACTTGGAGTATCAATGGGGCAGCTGGCACTTCTGGCAATCCTTATACCGCAGGGCAGGGCAATAGATAGAGGTCACACATATTCTATAATGGTAGCGGGTTCTCTCATCTATTCTGTATCAATAGGTTCACTTTTCTTTTCAGGTATACTATTCAGGGATGGCCTCATTCTCATCATACCTGTGGCAATATTGATTGCCACTGCAAGCCAGAATGCATTCAGGTCATCCATGAATTCGTTCATAGGAAAAGCTGTCAGGAGCTCTCTGATGGGTTCCAATTATGCAAGGATACTGACAATG
>JAJZZZ010000157.1 GCA_021797265.1 Thermoplasmata archaeon | reverse complement strand
GTGTTGAATATGAGCGCCGCAGTTATTGCCACAATTGGGTTCTGCAGGTCCAGTATATTTAGGTAATCCAGCTGCGGCAGCACGGTAAACATTGCAGGCACGATGACAAAATACTTGGAAAGGTCGTTGGCAATGCTGAATGCAGTCAGGGATCCTCTTGTAATGAGGACCTGTTTGCCAAGGAATATTACATCAAGGAGTTTTGTCGGATCGTTGTCCAGGTCAACCATGTTTGCAGCATCCTTGGCTGCCTGGGTTCCGTTGTTCATCGCCATGCCCACATCTGCCCTGGACAGGGCGGGCGCATCATTTGTGCCGTCTCCTACCATGGCAACCATCCTCTGCTGTTCCTTTTCCCTTACCACGACATTGAACTTGTCCATGGGTGTGCTGTTGGCAACAAACTCATCGATGCCGCTTTCCTGCGCGATGTAGGCAGCAGTGGTTTCGTCGTCGCCAGTACACATGATGGTTTTGATGTTCATTTTCTTCAGGCGTTCAAGCCTCTGCTTCATTCCGGGCTTCAGCAGGTCGTTGAGCTCTATGACTCCAGCAAACTCATTGTTCCTTACAACCACAAGTGCTGTACCTCCCCTTAAGGAGATTTCCTTGCAGAGTCCTTCAATGTAAATATCAGACAGACTGTACTTGGTTTCCATGGCACGCAGGGCTCCCTTGAAGATCTCATCCGAGCCGGATTTGACACCGCTCGATTTTGTTTCTGCAGAAAATGGCACGAATTCGTATCCCCTGATCTCATCCCTGCTTACATCTATCCCTTCCTTCTTTGCAAGTTTGACCACAGACATGCCTTCTTTTGTCAGGTCATCAAGTGAACTCATGACACATAACCTAAGAAAATCCTCGTAATTCACTCCCTTGTTGGGATAGAATTTAGCTGCTTCCCTTTCTCCCATGGTAACGGTTCCAGTCTTGTCCAGTATGATTGTGTCAATGTCTCCAGCGTTTTCAATGGCCTTGCCGCTCTTTGCTATGACGTTGTATTGTGAAATTTTGTTGATGGAAGCTACTCCTATTGCGGGGAGCAACCCGCCGATTGTCGTGGGTATGAGGGCAATGAGCAGCACTATGAGGATCATCAGGTTAGGGGAAATCCCTGAAAAGTAAGAAGCGCCAAAAAGTGCTGAAACTACTACGAGAAAGATGAGGGTGATTCCGGAAAGAAATACTGTAAGAGAAATTTCATTGGGAGTCCTGGACCTTTTGGAACTTTCAACAATAGCAATCATTTTATCCAGAAAAGATTCACCCGGATCACTTGTAACCCTTACTTTCAACGCATCTGTGACAAGTACCGTGGAGCCGGTGACACTGTCTCCATAGATTTTTCTTGAAGGCCGGGACTCTCCGGTGACATTGGACTCATTCACGTAGCCGGTTCCTTCGATGATTTCCCCATCTGTTGGAATGACATCGCCCTGTTCCAGGGTTATGATATCGCCCTTCCTGAGGTCTGATGACATGACTTCTCTGATCTGGTTGTCCACGAGCAACCTCGCTTTCACTTCTTTCTTCAACTGCCTCAGTGAATCTGAAATAGCCTTGCTCTTGCTCTCTGAAATGGCAACACTTATGTTGGAAAAAAGCAGGGTCAGGAAGAGATTTACAACCACTGCAATATAAAAGAATGAATACTGGGGACCGGTTGGGGCACCAAACCACACAGGTTCAATGGCAATAACAATAGAAAGAACGAAGGCGCATTCTGTGATGAACATGACCGGGTTGCGAGCCAGGTACCTTGGGTTGAAATTCTTAAGAGTCTGCAATGCAGTATTCGCTACTGTGTTCAAAGAATCGCACCCCCTATGTAAAGTGAGAAGTCATGTGCCCACGAAAGGAAGGGGCCCAGCGCGAGTATGGGAAAGAATGAAAGCACTCCAAGCAGGATCATTACCGTGAAGAGCATTAAGCCATAGAGCAGGCTGCTGGGATTAATGGACCGACCGAATTCGACCTTGGGGCTTTTGTTGGAAAATGACTCTGCTATGACTAGCTGGAATCCTATGAGAAGGAATCTTCCAAGGAGCATCACTATTCCGTCAAGGTAATTGAAATACGCCTGGTTGGTGAGAAATCCCCCTATTTCGGAACCATTGTTTGCAGCGGCAGATCCGAACTCATAAAGTACTGATGTGATTGCGTCTGGCCTTGTTCCGGGAAAACCAGCAATGAGGCCTGGAAGAAGCATGGTGACACCAAATGGTATGAGAACGAGCAACGGGTGGGTTGCCAGCGAAAGAGTGGAATACTTGATTTCTCTTGAACTGAGTTTAAGGCTCATGAGCTCAGGTAACTTCCCAACCATCAGAGAAGTGATAAATGTAGTAAAAATAACAAACATGAAGAGATTCATGATGCCAACGCCAACACCGCCTATGGGGTCGTTCAGAAGAAGATTGCCCATTACTCCAAGTATTCCAACCGGGGTGAATGCCAGCAACACTGAATTGCCAGCACCTGTGGATGTGAATACTGCACCGGTGGCGAAGATGGAGCTCTGGGATATTCCCAGTGCCGTCTCCTTCCCCAGCATGTTCCCGGTGTACAGCGTGCCCAGGGAGGAGAGTGCTGGAATGCCTGCGTATT
>JAJZZZ010000033.1 GCA_021797265.1 Thermoplasmata archaeon | reverse complement strand
AGATGGAACCTGTCGAGGTTAAGATTAAAGAATATATGGCAATTTGGTTTCCACAGGAAATAAAGCAGAAATAACAGGGTTTCTAACTAGTTTCACTGACGTAATTATCGTGACAGAATAAAGGCAAGATAATCTGGGTATGGAATCCTGAGCTTGTGGGTAAATACAGTAATAGCAAACTGGTGCTGAAGTAGTGGTTGACAAGAAGATCACTGTGTTATTCGCTGATACAGATGCCCAGCAGGCATACTTCAATTAAACTTTGGCAATACCAACTTTGGAAAAATATTTCAACCAAGTAGTGGATAGTGAAGAAGGCAGAAAAATGGCGAGACTGAGTATTTCCATGAAAAGTGAAATTGTGAAATCACTGGAAGATGAGGCCAATGAAAAAGGAAAGACTTTAAGCTCTCTCCTCAGTGAGGCTGCTACCCTTTTTATTGAAGCAAACAAAGTGGGGCTCCGCTCCGAAGACGTAATGAGAACTGTGAGGGTTATAGAAATAATGCGGGATATAGATGCTGTCCCAATTCCCGGAATACTTCTTGACACCATGATCAAGCTTTCATGGCAGAATGGGGAAGACGGAGTTGTCAAAAGATGGTATGACCGAGGAGTTGTCCTTGGAAACATTCTAAAAACCTATGCCAAAAATTTCAAGGAACTTACAGGTTTTTTCAAGGATTACCGCTACCTGATTCCCATAGACATGCTGGATATAGAACTGAATGACAGGACGGCAAACTTCGTTATATCAGGTGTGGGAAACAGCCTAGAGTCAGCGAGATGCACTTCAGAGGGTTTGCGCGGTCTCCTCAGTGTATACGATTTTAACGTAATCAACGTTGAAACTTCTGAAGGATTCATTAAGATGCAGGCAGTGCAAGAAACCCTGATAAAAGAATAGATTCTGGATATTTGAAATTGGGAACATAGTCTAAAAAAATAATTATTTTGAAAAATTATATATTAAGTTCACCCGCACCCATTATGATGGATACAAACCCGAAGAAGGACAGGGCAACCGCTATCCAGCTGCCTATCTGATTAGGCCCAATCTGTGGGCTCACTGTAGGGAAATAATTGTAAAGGATAAATACTGGCACGGATATTATTAACATAACAATCCCTGCGATGATTTTATTCTTCCCTCCCCTCTTCCTCTGTGCCTCACTTACCGTGCGTGCCCTAAAGATCTTCATATTCCTGAAACCCCCAGGAGAGCATATCCAAATATGTACAGGATTATTGGGAACACAATTGTAAATGTGGATATTTTCCTGTTGCCGTGTTTTGCCCTGTATACTGATATGAGAAACAGCACCAGAGAAATTGTCACTATCACAATTGAAACGATGAACAGATTCCTCAGATAAATGCCATAGTTGCCAAATACCGGCGAAACCATGGATGAAATGGGTTCATTATAGAGTTCAGCAATAGGCCTGATGATTAATGTATACAGTATCAGGGGAATTCCCCCAATCATGTATATGATCATTGAAGCATAGTACATATTCAGTGAAACTTTATCCATATAACTCACTCCTTTTGATATAATACCTTAAGATTATGAGCATGACAAGCGAGAGCAAAATCACATTGATGGCCAGCATTACCGCCCAGTATGCCTGGTATTTAAACGGGTGTTCTATGGCAAAGTACCACATAAAAAAATCAACGATCAATTGAATCGCCACTATGACAAATATCGCTGTTGTCGACTTCATGATAAATCAAGATCCTTTTTTGCAAACCTCATTGCATAGACTGTCAGGAAAGAAACGAATGTAATTCCCCACCACATATACATGGTCATTATCCTTGTCTGGGTGAGGCCAGGCTGTGAGTATCCCCAGAGTGCCATAACCGGAAGGGCAATCAGGAAAAATACACCGAATACAGTCATCATCGGCCTCTCCAGTGCACCTGATTCCTTGTACCTGTCAATGAAGGGCACCATGAAAAGGAACACAAAGAACAAGGTAACCAGGGGAACACCGCCTGTGGACAGTCCGTAACCGGCCAGGTCCATCAGCTTGTACACGGGCATAATGTACCAGTCAGGAAAGGGCAGCTCACCATACGCCAATACTCCATAACCGGTCTGCAGTTGCTGCATAAACAATGCGGAAAATATGAGGACAATGCCAATGAAGATAAGGGATACAAAACCTGTGTAAAGAGCATTTGCCGGGAACCATGGAATGTTCTTCTCTTTCTTCTTTGAAGTTTTCTTATCTTCGCTTTCATTAATGCCGTGTGGGCCCGATTTTTCAAACAGGAAGAAGTGTACGCCGATCAGGAGCATTATCAGTGCCCCCACTGCTGTTACATGGAGTGCCAGTATGTGGCCGAATGAGGCTGCTGTTGTGCCATTTCCGACCAGTATTCCGACAATCCAGTTAGACAGCGCCGGGAACAGCCTTCCAACTACGCTTCTCTCTATGAGCAACTCCATGACATGGGTGGCTGCAACGCTGATGTATGTTTCCTGAAGAAGATATCCAAGGATTGCTATGGTGTTGACGAGGATAAAAAGCAATACGCCAGTGATCCACTGCAGCCATCTCCATTTCCCTCTGTACGCCCCCTTGAAATAATTCCTGAACATGTGGACGTAAACCAGTATGATCATTGCGTAGGCCATATAGAGATGGGAAGTGAGTATTACATGCCCAAGGGGAACACCGAAAATGATCGCCTGTGAAGACAGGTAGGGGCTGCTCTGCTGATAGTACAGGAATACTAATATGCCAGAGAAAGCAAGGTATCCGAAGGCAGCCATGAGGAAAGCTCCGGTCCAGTAATCTATTCTCAGCTCCTTTTTGGAAATGGATCTCAGTGGGATGTTGTATGATCCCTCAGGAGCACCTTCCTCCTCCCACAGTTTCTCTATCCGGTACTCATTTGGCTCTTCCTGGGCCATCAGAGATCACCCGGCCATGGTCCATTTGAACTGGAAACCACGATTGTCTTGTATGCGCTGAACGTGTTATCAAAGGGCAGTTCCGTTCCGCCTGAAAGGTTTTCAGATTCAACAAGGCTACCTTTAACCTCGCCTGCAGGCTGCCAGAGATGGCCTCTTATAACTGCACTTTCAGGATTCATGCCATTTGCATAGATGTATCCGTTGGAATCTGTTTCAAGATAAACCTGAGGGAGGGAATGGTTTGCCGGACTCGGTGCAGGACCTGAATTGTAGAGGTTTTTGGCACCCTGGGTCGGATCATACTGGCTGCCATGGCACTTGCAGTATAGGAGGCCATACTCAGGCCAATTGCTGCTGGTATATCCGATAAGCTGGGCTTCAAAGGGGATTGATCCATGTGGGTGATAATCAAGCAGTGGGACAGTACAGCCAAGATGCTGGCAAATCCCGCTCAGAGCCATTATGCTGTCTCTTCCGACATATAGCACTCCGGGACCCGGTATCTTCACCCCATGCAACCTCATAAGAATATTTGGCTCATTCTGCAGCGGGTAATTGAAGGACATAATGGGGTAGCTGCTCGACTGCGTTGTAGCAGAAGGTATCTGGGAAGCCTTGATTGGATTTCCCGATGAGTCCACCAGTATTGCCTTGGGATAGCTGTTTGCCACGGGAGTATTTCTGCTGGATGGGGTGAGAAATCTCCCTATGGATACCCCGCCAAGAAGTAGAGATCCAATGGAAAGGGTTGCTCCTTTGATGAAAGTTCGTCTCGTCTTATCGTATTCCTCGTCGTTTTGAGACTCTTTTTTAGATGTTTCTCCCACCATTTCGTGTTCTGATTTGACAATTTTATTTATATCTTCATTCATACAGATATTAATAATTGATAATTAGTAATACAAATTACCACTCTCGATTAGTCACGGTCAACTTCCTGTTGATGAATACCCATGAGACCAGTAGGATATTCTCAACAACCCGCCATTTGTCTTGAGCCGGTGCTTGAATAACCATGGCTATACGGTGAAGTACTGTTCTGACTTGCCTGAGGTCTTCTTCATCATGCTGTCACAAGATACAGGACACCGCCTTCCTGTGCTTTTTCACCCATTTGAGGAATAACCGAAGAGAAAACACACCTGAACTCAGCGTAATGGGCTTTTCTTAGTCGCATGTGATGGAAAATGTCCATAATGTTTCAAGCTTGTTATCGTGCCCTATCTGTACACTTTTTTTAACGATAATAGGATCCTTCCATGTGCCGAGAAACATGACGTGTGAATTATGTCACTCCGAATTCATATGCGGAGCTCCAGGAAAGTGCTGGTGTTCACCGATTCAACTTGAACCAGAGAAAAGGCTTCTTTTGTCTGCGGTTGCAAAGGACTGTGTCTGCAGTGATTGCCTGACAGGCCTGGCGTTGAAATGACCTGTTCGCTATGAAATCCCAGTCCTGACCTGTGAGACCACACCTAGTGATTGCCTGAGATATTCAACATTGCAGGCATTCATGGTATTGCAGTGTTCCTCACATTTTGCTGCTGTCTCTTTATCTGCGTAAACTGCACCACAGGCCTCGCACCTGAACAATTCCTGTACCATGTCAATAGACTCCAAAGGAAAAATCAGAAGGTCGCTATTAAGAGTAATGAAAATTGCTTGAATGTCCCTAATTCTTTATATGGTAGTGGACAGAAGCATGATATCCTTAATGTCGGCAATGGAAACCTTGAGGCAGTAATGTATGGGAGTCCTTAACCTGAGGACCTCACCGTCAAAATCCTCCAGGAATGCCTCAAATGGACCCTTAAGCTCAACAGGATTTTCTGCCGATAATGAACCTGGAACTCCTATTGCCGTGATGCTGTCACCATAATCGGCACTAAGAGGTATTATTGCCACCTTTGAACCTTTCTGCATCCTTGATATCTTCTGTGTGAATATTTTCTCATCCATGATAATTTAAGCATTTATGTTCCATATAGGAAACCAGACACAAAGATGTAATAGTCCATATTTAAATAGAATGAAGATTAAGGAGTAGGAATTCTATTCTGTCGTTCTCAGGTGTTTCCGCTAAAATAGGTCACTGCCAAGATGGACTACATGATCACGTTTGTTGAAATGGGGGAAGCTGTGCTGAGAAAAATGGAAGTGGAGGATCAGGAACTAAATCGAACCAATTCATTCCCAAAATGCCCACAAATTCAGGCATACCTTTGCTGTAAAGGCTCTTCTTGATGGGATTCTAATCAACGTTTAACAGAAGTGGTTGGTCCATTCATCCCCGGCGATGCCGACTGTTTATGCATATGTTCTGGGGACGGACACTTCAGATTTTATGAAGCAGATCAAGTAGCGGAACTAATTGGAAATCACACGCGTGCAAACCCTATGATAACCAATATTACCATGACCGCAATGTAAATCCTGAGGAACCAGAAAGCAACCTTTGTGCCCTTGCTGAAGGATATCTTTGTCACTGGTACCTTGTCGTGGCTTTCAATTTCTTCAAGCTGCATGAATTGCTCAAATTCCGGAAGAGTTTCCTGGTTTTCTTTTCCTTTTAAATCATGTCTTGGCACAAAATTCACCTTCAACTAAAGCAACGAGACCAAATGGCTGAACATAGCCGGCAATGCAACTGATAACCCATACAGGGCGTTCATTGCTATAAGGAACCCGATTATTCCGAATCCCACAGCATTCTGCCATTTCCTGTTTACATAATCACCCATTATCTCCCTGTCATTCAAAAGAAGAAGGAGGAATAACATAGCTGCAGGCATAAATATGGTTGCGATGACCTGCACTGTGAGGTTAAGGTACCCCAGTGGTGCACCGGGTATCAGTGTTATGCCGGCTGCCAATATTAGTGCAGAAAAACTGGGTATGTAAAACTTCAATGATTTCCTGTCCCGCACCGGGAGATTCAGGCTTCCTTTCCATCCAAACGCTTCACTCACAGCCCAGGATGTGCTTGCCGATATGGCAATAATAGCAATAAAACCAGCTTCCACAAGTCCGGCCGCAAAGAGTTTCATAGGCAGAAGTCCAACCTTTGCGGCGAAAATCTGCAGAATTTCTGTAACTCCTACTGTGCCCCCAGTATCTGACCCGTAGACTGTCATCCCGGTCAGGATTATGATACAGATTGCCACTGCAACCATAATTGCTGACCCTATCAGGGTATCTATCTGCCCCCTCCTGATATCATTCTTTGTGAGGCCTTTGTCAACCACTGATGACTGCTGGAAGAAAAGCATCCATGGAGCAATGGTGGTCCCAAGGTTTGCCAGCAGCACATAGATGAACAGGGAACCCACTCCACCACTTATCCTCCATGTGAGAAAACTCCTGGAAACCAGTGACCAGTCCGGGTTCGGGAGGAATAGAAGCAGCGGGATGAAAATTAGGTTGAATGCTGCAATGAGAAGGGATACCCTTTCCCAGCTGTAATATCTCAGGAAAAGCTGTATGGAAATAACAAGTGCAACAAAAACCGTGGCTGATATAAACGCTGGAACCCCAAAAATAGAGAGGCCCACAGTGATCCCAATAAATTCTGTGATGAATGTAAGGAAGTTAGCAACTACGAGGTCAGCAAGAGAGAATGACCCCCAGAATCTTCCATACCGTTTCCAAATCATTTCAGCATGCCCGCGGTGAGTCACTGCACCGAGCCTTACGGTCATTTCCTGGACAAAATAGGCCACAGGCAGCATAAGGATCATGAAAGGAATGAAGAACCCAATTCCAAAAATGGATCCTGTTTGAGAATAGGTTATGACCCCACCGGCATCGTTGTCTGCGACCATAACAAGTATTCCCGGGCCTAACAGCATCAGAAATAGTTCAAGCCTGGATGCGAAAGTGTGCTTCTCCTGATGAAGTATAACGTGAAGCCTGTCCTCTGCCCTTAGCCTCTCCTCAGGAGGGAGAGATTCAATTTTTTTAAAGAGTTCAGAATTGGATATGTCATGACTGTGTTTTTTCCATAGGCTCATAATTCCCACCTTTGTCAAATGAAGTTAAAGCATCGTTTGCAGTCTGTTTCAGGATGCGTTGTCCTGGTTCAGGGTAGATAGTTCTAAAAACAGTGCATCCAGTACGGTGAGGTTGAGGCACGCTCCTGTGCGTAAAATCTGTTACTTGGTGGCTCATCTTTCAACCTCCTCACCTCTCCCACCGTTTATGACTTTGCCCTATAAATAATGAAGTATGGCTTTTTGTAATCAGCTGTTCAATTTTTTATATGTCTGGTTTTTTGAAAGTTTCTTTATGCTCACTGCTTGCATATTTCCGTAATGCCTCTTTTGTTTATGTCAAGATTTAATGGTTTTCCTATGGCCATTTATATACTGATATTTGAAAATCAGCTGGCAGTTATATGAATGCCGTTAAGTTTTACCCTAAAAGTTAACTTGCTACAGTTCAAAAAGAAAGACGAGAATATTTGCAAAAATTCCTGATAGCACTTTTTCTGTCTTATCATCACTCCTATCTATTTTTTCTCCTAATTGCTAAGGAAAGAATAGTGATAACAAATCCAGATACGATCAAAGCCGCTCCAACAAATGCGAGAATTCCTCCGACCTCTAGCGGAATCTGAGGAGATGCTACGACGACCAATGAGTCGTTCTGAGATTCAACCAGTGAATAAGTACCTGCTGGAACATTGTTGAACCATATATCTGCAGAATCATTGCTTGACTCATTTATTGCAAACTGTTGTATATTGGAAGAATTCATTTTGGAAAGAGATTTCACCGGAACCAGTAGGCAAACACCTGGAGAGCCATTATAAGGAGCTTTCAACCCCACCATGATATCTGTGGTTTGAGTTGTCATATTAGACGGGATGGGCGTTTCATAGAACCCTGCCTTATATTCAGTGTATTTGGGAGTCAAAAATGTAGTCGATGAAGTACTGTGAAAATTCGGATTTATTGTAACTCCTGAAACGGTGAGAACTACCCCAATTACAATAACAAAATACCCCACTTTTCGAAGATGCATTCTATTTCCAACTCACATATTTAAGGAAAATATTAAAAATATAGGCTTGAAAGAATGGAGAGGATATCAGTACCGCGGTGGCTGATAATACGGAATGAAGCTATAATGCTGCTTTGGAAGCAAATAACTTGTTATAACGGGGTAATAGGCATTTAGACCAACACCACTATAAGACGCTCCAACTTCCACTCCCAGCTCTACATAGAAACCAACATTCGGTGGCCATACCCAGAATTCCCAGGCAGGGGTATTGGCGAAATCAACACCAAACTCATCGTACATGGTAAAGGACGGTCCACCGGGATGGTTTATCAAATCATTGGTTTCCAGTGCATCTGTTATGGCAAACAAGGCCGCAGCAATTCCACCCAGTCCAGCACTTAATGATACTGATCCGGCAGCAGCACCCGCATGGGAGGCTTCTCCTTTTGGAAGTGGATTTTCCGCTCACAAAGGTTAAATGTGGAAGGGTTTTTCCTTGAGTATCTCATGAAATTGACTTATTCCAGAGGCAGGATAATTCTTGAAGGATCATCTCCCGCCATTCCTCCTTACGCGGTTTTTGACGAAAGGATCGGTCGGTACGTTACGGAAGGATACCGTTACGCGTCTATAAGGCAGGATCTGCCGGACGCAGACGATCATATATTTGAAGAATCAAAGATCGAACTGTCCCACACAGAGAAGCTCAGGCCGTACCAGAAACAGGCGGTTGATGTGTGGAGCTCAAACAACCACTCAGGCATTGTTGTGCTCCCGACCGCGGCAGGCAAAACTCATGTGGGGATAGAAGCGATATCACGGCTGTCCACAAGCACCCTTGTTATAGCCCCCACCATAGAGCTGGTTCAGCAATGGAGGGGGAGGCTTTCCAGGGCTTTCGGGATTGAAATAGGCCAGATCGGTGGCGGAGAGAGGGATATCCGGGACATTACAGTGAGCACCTACGATTCCGCATATCTCATGGCTGAGAAACTTGGAAACAAATTCCATTTTCTCCTGGCAGACGAGGTTCATCACCTGGCTTCGGAGAAGTTCGCAGATATTGCAAGGATGTATGCGTCACCTTTCAGGCTAGGCCTCACTGCCACATTTGAGCGGCTTGACATGCTTCATGAAAAGCTGGAACAGTTTATGGGGGGCAAGATCTACGAACTTGGATACGAGGAACTGTCGGAATTCCTTGCAAATTATGAAATTGTGAGGATACCAGTGGAACTTGAGCCCGAGGAAGAGCAGGAATACAACAGGAACAGGGAAATTTTCATCTCATACCTGAGAAGGCACAGAATCACCATGAGGGGACCATGGGACTTCGAGAAATTCATCCTCTCATCATGGAACCCTGAAGGAAGGGAGGCCTTGATTGCATGGCGTACAGCCAGGGAAATTGCATTCAATGCCAGGGTCAAGGTTGACACTGTACGCTATGTATTGACCCGGCATAGAGGAGAGAAAACAATAATATTTTCTGAAGATACGGCTTCGGCCTACCTCATCTCAAAGGAATTCCTGGTTCCCTGCATCACCTACCTTACCCCTGGCAGAGAGAGAAAAAAATATTTCGAAATGTTCAGGAATGGTGAGATCACTACCCTGGCCACATCAAGGGTGCTGGATGAGGGTGTAGATGTCCCTGATGCATCAGTAGGCATCGTTCTCAGCGGATCAGGAAGTGCAAGGCAGTTTCGCCAGAGGCTGGGAAGGCTTCTGAGGCCCTCCCAGGGCAAGCGATCAGTACTGTATGAGGTACTTGCCAGCGGAACCAGTGAATATGGCACATCAAGAAGGAGGAGAAAAGGTGTTCCCGGTTCAGTTAATGACAGTGAGGCGCAGTAAGAACGGATCTGTAAGGAGCATATTCCTGTCTGAAGACAGCAGTGACTATTGCCTCTCAGTGATGGAAGTCTTTTTAAGGAGCACCGGGAAAACAAGATCCGATATAGAAAAGGAACTCAGGATAGTGGAACTGAAATCCCAGAACCCAAAAGTCATGAGGGGGCTTGCGCTGCTGATGTTCAGGCTTTCCACCATGTCCAGGCCATCCCCTCTTGACCCTGCTGCAGTTAGAGATGCAGTTTTCTCCCTGGCTAAAACTCCTGTGTTGTCGCACGAGGACAGGGAGAAGGTTCTATTGACTGTTGCAGGGAAATTCAATTCATCGGTTTCAGAAGTGGATAATGCCATCTATGCGGACAATGAAGATAATGAGATTCTCACCAGAGTGGCAAAGACTGATCCGGAAAAGCTGGCCAGGCTTTACAACATAGAGCAGATTGAAACCGTGATGCTGAAGTCACAGTGGATGGAGATCAGGACCAGAACCAACAGGAACAGGTTTGTGAGGAGAATCAGGTCCTTAGGGCTGCTGTACTCAGAGAAGTTTGAAGGCGGCGATCATTTGCTCATGGTCAGCGGGCCGGTTTCCATACTTGAACACAGTGAACGTTATGGGTCGAAATTCTCTCTCCTTGTCAGATATGTGCTCCGCTTCGGGGACTGGGAGATCGATGCATCGGTTAAGCTTAAGAAGGGCAAGGAAAAAGATGAATTCAGGTACCATCTCGACCAGTCCGTTTCCGAGTTCACTGGTATCATTTCTGAACCGGAGGAAAAACTGCCTGGCTTTGTCAAGCCTGAACCGGAACCGGTCAGGAGTGGTGACTCATTGTTCTATCCGGACTACGCCGTTCGACTGGAGGATGAAACAGTAAATGTATTCCTGACAACTCCCAGGTACTATTCAGAGGACCTGGAGGAAATCGCCCCGCTTGCTGAAGGCAACAGCCTTTCTGAGGTCATATGCATTCTTGCGAAGAATGAGAAGTGCCCCCCCGGTGCAAAATGTTTCAGGGAAACCATCGACTGGTTTTCCCTGAGAGATGATTTGTCTGCACCTCTGCGAACCAAGAATCAAAAACCCAAGACTATCCCGCCGACAGGATCCACCATAGAAGCGCCCATTAAAACATCGGTCAGTGAGGAAGTTAATTCACATCTCAAAGCACTATATCCCGACAGCCAGGCAATGGTGGACTATCTGGAGTTCATGGGGCTGCCGCCAGCCGAAACACTTGAAAAGGCTGGCTTTAAGGTAAAATGGAAAGGCTTCAGGATCAATGTGCAGGAATAGATTTGGAAGCCTTCTGATGCCTTGCAGATCTTTTTCCAATGTGATTTCCCATGGATGGTGCTTTGGCAGGAACAGTTCATGAGTGAAAGGTCACGCCATACATTATAGGCCTCTTATAAGAGTAAATGCTTCCAAGTAAACTGGTAATGCATTCGTCCTTGTCACTGCTACCCATTTTGATGCTGTTGACAGCATTCACGTACATAGTCATGAGTTCGTCATCGTTGTTCCTCGAGTAAGATTCCGACACGTAGTGAGTTATATCCTCCATAAGGAAATCAGCTGCTTCATATCTATCAAGGCTTTCTAGATACTTCAGGCCATGGGCAAAGTTTCTAAGAGCTTCTAACCTCATTCCTATGCTTGAATAGGAAGACCCTGTCTCCAGATATATCATAGCTTGAAGGTCAGGAATAGGTATCCTTCCGGCAAGATCTTCCACATCACGCAGGTATGTCTTTGAAAGCTCCCTATCAGATGAGAACCTGGCTGCGAGTGCAAGTCCAAAGCATGTGGAGTAAACAATGAATTCAACGAGGTTAATCATCTGTTCTTCCTGCTCAATTATTTCTGGGGGAAATTTATTCCTGGATAGCAGCCTGCTTTCCTCCAGTGCCATCAGAGTGTCATCAAATAAGGCCAAGACCTCCTCCGTTTCGCCCAGCATATCATCCCTTATGCTCTTTGAGTCTCCGGACATGCCGATCTGTGCGTACGTACGGACAAGGTTCATTTTCAGAACAGTTCTCAGCCTTCCATTAATCGCCCCTTTGACCTCCTTTCCGCATCCCTCATGATCTTCATCCCGTGTTCTCCCATCTTTTTGTCCGTTCCGTTAACCATGCCCGAGAAGAGCAACTCTGACAACGCTATCTGTATCGAAGTGAGTGTCTTCTCCAATTCATCCTTTATGAGGGGGAATAACTGTTCCCTGGCGTACAGAATAGTCTTGACATCTGCTGCAGGTGTGATCTCGTCCTTCATGCACAGTTTCCTTGCGGCCACTCCAAGGGTTTCCAGCCTCATTTCTCTGTCTGAAATGCCGGTAATAAGATCCTGTAGCTCGTTTACCAAATCCCTGTTGGAGTCAGAAAGATGTATGCAGTCAATTAGTGTAAGGGCAACGCTGGACCTTGCCCTTATTGCCTCAGGAATCCTTGGTGGAATCTTTGAAACAAGATGCAATGAACGCCTGAGACGTTTTGGTTCCATTTTCGCGGCCGCCTCAAGCACAGAAACCTGATTCCAGAAATAGAAAGGATCCGATTCACTTGAGTGGAGGGTTCCATCAGTAAGTTCATCGATACGGTTCATCCCAGACATGAACCCTTCTTGATCTCACTTGAGGAGGCGTAGTTCAGTGTCATACAGGAGTAAAATCGGATCCAATTTGCCATCCGGTCCTTCCTGCAATTTGGCTGGAGATAAATTCGCGCTGACTCCTCCATTAATCTGTGCATCCATGACTTCGCACAAAGCCACAAAGTATGCGCATTCTGCTGATTTCTGGTAGTCCTTCACAAGGTTCGCAATCTTGCTGAGAGGATAAACGTTGCTTTCTTCCCCGCTCATTTGACACCTGTGGTAAGCAGTTCATGCTCATTCAAATTTATTGCGCAGGCTCGCAGGCCAAAAGAAAAGTTCTGGCGGTAGTGATCCAATTTTCATTAATCAAACTGCAGTGGGAAAACTTATTTGGTAAACCCTAACTTCCTTCCTGAATCTTTTAGCATTTCTTGTCACTTTCAATCCTAGTAAGGTACAGATTTTACTTTCCTCGAGGGCATAACATATACCTGGAAATTCTTCTTTCAATCCTAGTAAGGTACAGATTTTACCGCATAGGCAAGAGTGTCTCAT
>JAJZZZ010000032.1 GCA_021797265.1 Thermoplasmata archaeon | reverse complement strand
CCTAGAAGATGTGAATAATGAGAAGCAACAATTACATTCTTTTCATCTCTTCCAGCCCAGAGAGATGAAAGGCAATCAATGTCAACCGTATCACCTTCCACACAATTATTGGAACCGCATATCTCAATGGCCTCATAACAGTTTATATTCATTTTCCTTAGTATGCTGCATATGGTGCTTTTTCCAGTTCCTGGTATGCCTGTCAGCGCCACCAGGGTCATTTAGCGCCACCTATATCAAACGGCCTTGAAATATGCCTTCTGGCTATAACTGGAACATCATATCTGCCGGGTGCAATTGTCCTCTCCACGATCCTGTAGTGGGGAGTCGTGTAAACAGAGCCGCATTTCCTGCACCTGTAATCATTTCTGCCACGGTTATCAGTCCTGGAGTGGCATTTATCACAGATTGGATTTTCCCTCAAATATGCCAGGGAAAGTGTAACCGCCTCCATCTTCTCTATATTCAGAACTCCCTGGCTGAAGGAACCAAAAATTGTTATTCTGTCACCCGGCAAAAGAGCTCTGACAATCTTCCGGAATTCTTTTGTAGGTTCGAAGGCAGCCGCTTTCAATGACTTACCAGCATAGTCTACTTCGACAAAATAGTGTGATCCTCTTATGCTGTATGGATACCCTCTTACAGTGCATGGAATGCTGTAGGAATGAGTCTCTTCCAGAGTGGAGGGGTTTGACTCAATATGCTCGTCCGTTCCCTGATTTGTCTCGAAGACCATAGCTCTATCATAAGATATTCCATTTTTGTCCGCAATTTCAAGAGAAGATGCGAGGAGATCACAGTCATCAGTACTCCTTATCCCCATAACTACTGGTGTTCTCTCTCTTGGAAATATGGCTGGATACTGATTGTGCATATCAATATCATTGAACGAACCTTTTACATTCAATGCCATCATTGCAGCATTCATCTTTGTCTGGAAAGAAATAGGCTCCGGATGTGGATATCTGTAGATGAGTGCCTCATAAGTCCTCATTAAGGGCCTCCAGGAAAGTGCAGCTGCTGCACCGATAATGCCGCGCCCTTCCTTAATTCCGAGGTAGGAATGTCCTGATTTTTTCAGACTCTCAGTTACATTTTCTATGCTTTCGATCCCCCTTACACTGTTCCAGTATATATCGGGAGATGTTGGAGTATCGCCAACCACAATTCCCGGATTTGTACCATCATCGAGAAGCTCTGCCAGATCGTATATTGTTCTGGCAGAAATTTCAATCAATTCTTCACGGGTTAAGGTCTCCTCAGATGATTCAAAAGCATAAACTGTCTGTCCGTCAAACTGTCCGCATGCCTTTTTCTCTCTTTTTCCCCTCCCTAGCCTGGCACAGAGAGCTCCATTTCCTCTTGTTTTCCATGGGACTGAAGGATTAAGCCTTACAAGTCTGGGGTACCCTATCAGATCGAGGCCGCTTCGCCTTATGATCTCTGTCATAACATATGTGGAACAACCCCTTTCCCTGGAATCAGTATCATCTATGCCGATATACATTCATGCACCGAATCTTCTCTTCCTGTTCTGATAATCTCTTATTGCCCTGAAGAAATCTGATTTCTTAAGTTCAGGGAAGTTCACATCTGAAAAATAAAGCTCGGAATATGCGGACTGCCAGAGCAGGAAGTTGGAAATTCTTTCCTCCCCGCTTGTACGGAAAATAAGATCCGGATCAGGGATAGAAGAGTCGTATAGATAGCTCCGGAAGAGGCTCTCATTCACATCATTAATGCCAATTTTTCCAGAATTGATGTCTCCATAAAGCCTCTTAATTGCATTTATTATCTCCTCTCTGCCTCCATAGCCAATTGCCAAGTTGAATCTGAATTTCTTGAATCCCTTTGTTGTGTATTCCACCTTTTCTATAGTTTCCCTGAGGTATTCAGGAAGCACATGAGTTTCTCCAATAACCTTGACCCTGATGTTGTTCTCGTATACCCTTTTGTCTTTCAGTAGATCAAGGAAAGCATCATTTATAAGCCTGAAAAGAAAATCCACTTCTTTCTTGCTTCTTTTGAAGTTCTCCGTTGAAAACCCGTAGACAGTTAGGATCTCAACGCCGACCTCCATGCACCATTCAAGGACCTCCTCAAGTTTCTCTTTTCCCTTCAGGTGGCCTTCATCTGTGGAAAGGCCATTGGACCTTGCATATCTTCTGTTACCGTCTGTTATTATGCCGACATGCCTAGGGACAGGGCTATTCTTTATTTCCTCCAGCAAAATCTTCTCGTAAACTTCAGTGGTGAGGTTACCAAGTCTGTCAGCAATTTTTCCCTTTATACCTTCCAGATAACTTTCACCTCCATTGCGTTCACTTGGAAATCATTTAGATCTGATGATCGGAATCCTTTACATCAATTAGAATCTTCATTAAAAACACTTGGCTTGAATCCACTTCTGATGGAGAGCTCCAGTGAGTGCATATAAACTCCGGGCGCGTAGCCGTGAACTATTCTCTTCCTGGTAATTACCATGCCCAAATCTCTGATCTGTTCCATTCTCTTTTCAAGCTCAAAAGAATTGGATATCTCGTAGTAATTTATCACTCCACCAGGGTTCAGGTGTTTCATTGCCAAAGAAAGGAATTCTCCCGCACTATGCGGCAGGTTCATTATAATTCTGTCAAATTTCCCCTCACTTTCAATCAGGGTCGCTGAATCTCCAGCCTCCATTGAAATTTTTTCAGTGACTCCATTCAGGGAACTGTTCTTCCTAAGCCAGTATATGCATCTCTCGTTAAGGTCAAAACACCTAACATTCGATCCGGCAAGCTTTGCGATCGTTATTGCAAATGGGCCTATTCCAGAGAACATGTCCAGCACTTTTTCGCTTTCAGCACATCTCTTGGATAGAAGAAGGCGTTCGGTTGCAAGCCTTGGTGAAAAGTATACCTCTCTGAGGTCAAACATGAACCTGAGTCCATTCTCCCGGTGGGTAACAAGATAATTCTGATCTCCTGCTAGGAGAGTAAGGTCCCTGATCCTTTCCCTTCCTGTAATTCCTCTGTCAAGATAGACGCTTTTGATGCTCGCATTTGTGTGGAGAATAGACTGTGCTACCTCCACTGCCCGATTAATGTCCCGGATCTTCAATATTGCCACTGATCCAAGATGGTCAAAGGAGGCTCTTGCTGACACAGGTTTATTCTTTATCTCTCTCTTCTTTCCAGCCAGATCCTGAATTTCAATTTCGAAAGGGGGGATCCCCAGACTACTGGTCTTGAGTGGTATCAGAACTTTTGAACCTGTATTCTGGATCCTGAAACTGTCATCAATAAGTTTGTTTGCCCTGAGCCATTCTATGGCAGACTGTGCTATGGTCTTAGAAACAGACGCATGAATAGTCATCTTATATCCCTTAAGTGGGCGGCATGTGAGATTGTCTCGGCAGAGAGCCTGTCAGAAAATCCTGCAATCCTTTTCAACGATTCGACATTTGCTGATGCCAGCTGTTCAACGCTTCTGATTCCAGCATTGTATAACCTTCTGGCCCTGACCCTACCTATGTTGGGCACAGTCGTCAGCTCCATTATGTCTGACTTAATCCCCTCCCTCAATCTAAGGCTCAGCATCTGGAAATATGAGGATTTCTGTGGAAGAAGCATGTGGGCCATTCTCCCAAGTGCAAAAGCCATCCACTCTGCAGTGCTTATCCTTGACTGTATGTCTCCGGGCCCTATTCCGTATTTTTCACAAATTACATCTATTCCAACCTCATTTATCCAGTCCAGCAGGATCATAGCAGTCTTTATCCTTGACTCATAGTCATCCAGGTCAAAGTATGGGAGTTCCCGGGAAATCAGGAACTCCTCGACCAATTCCTGTTCGCTGCTCCTCATATTTATGGGTTGCAGATCCTGGGACATTGATATTATTGTGACAGCGGATTCATCCTCATAGTTTCCATTGCTAAGATAGTCCCTGAATAGAATGGCTGTCTGCGGGTCAATATAGAGGTCGCTAACAAGTTTTCCTATCTGGGAAATGGAAAGCCTCTCTCCTAATGCCTTTGCCAGGCCATTCTCTATTAGGTACTGTATGGAAGAGTCAAGTGCAGGTTCCATTCCCTTCAGATCTTTCTGAACTGCCATCAGTGATTTCTGAAAGAATTTCAGTATGTTCTCTTTTGTAGATCCAAGTCCTGTGGATATAAGTGCAAGTGTGTTGAACCTGATCATTCTTCCATTTCCAAGATTTGAATTTACAGGTTCCGGTTCTCCATTGAAATATTCCTTTATCCTTTCTATGGAGGATGGATTCGCAGAGTATATGACGCCATACCCTACTGTGTCAAATTTTGGTCTTCCCGCTCTTCCAAGCATCTGGTTCACCTCAGTATTTGAGATGTATCCCACCGCGCCATCGGAGAAACGTGTTATATCCCTGATTATTACTGCCCTAGCTGGCAGATTAACTCCTGCTGCAAGTGTCGGCGTAGCAACAATGACCTTCAGCTCCCCAGATTTAAATTTATCCTCCACCATTTTTCTATCAGAGCCAGAAAGTCCTGCATGGTGGAATGCAACCCCTCTTGGAATTATGGTGGCCAGGATCCTGGCAAACCTGTCAGTCTTTTCCTCTGGCTCAGTTAAACTCTCATCAGATGAAAGCCCAAGTGATAGCGAAAGTTTGATGGCCGTGTCCTCAGATCTTTTTCTGGAATTTACAAAAACAAGAACCTGCCCTCCCTGGTTAATGAAATAAGATACTGCATCCTGCAGTTCCATTTTCCGCCTGAGTTTAGTCTTCTCACCGTCTTCAAATATCATTGTGGAGTCAGAGATCAGACCTTTTCTAAGCTCCACTGGCCTGAAATCACTCTTGATAAGGTCGCACTGTAGCCAGTCGGAAAGTTCAGTGGTATTGCTTATCGTGGCAGAAAGTCCAAGAATAGAGATGTCCGGATTCATGTACTTTGCTGCAGTAAGGAACATCTCTAGCCTGGGCCCTCTGCCGGGATCGCCTACGAGATGTAGCTCGTCTGCCACAATGAGTGATATATCAAACATCATAGCAGGATCATGATGAAACAGTGAGTCCGCCTTTTCTGATGTACAGACAAGAACATCAAATTTTTTAAGTATTTCAGGTGATTCTTCAAAGTCACCCACTGAAATGCCCACCCTCATCCCAAATTGCCTGAGTTCCTTTAGCTCCTCAAACTTCTCCGAGGCCAGGGCCTTAAGAGGCACGATATATATGCATCTTCCGTGCCTGAGATATTCCTTGAAGATGGCAACATAGGCAACAAGTGTCTTCCCTGATGCCGTGGGCACTGAGAGGATAAGGCTTTTCCTTTCGTTTATGCGGGAGATTGCATCTTTCTGGTGGGGATAAAGTATATAATCGTGTCCGCCAAAGAGGTTAAGGAAGTTATCTGCAAGTCCAAGGTCGCTGATCCTCATTCGTTCAATGAAATGCAGGTGATGCATATACATGTTTTGAAAATTGTAAAAAGAATGCAGGATCAGTTTTAATTTAAATTAGCGTTACTTGAATTGTGGCTCATAACACAATAGTCACGGTCAATGTTGCACTCAGCCTCAATGGAATGATGGCAGGAAGGAACGGAAGAAGAGTCAGAATATCCGGAAATGAGGACATGGATCGTGTCCACAGACTTCGGAGCGAGTCAGACGCAATTCTGGTTGGAGCCAGAACGATCATCAACGACAATCCGTATCTGGGCATTAATGACAGATTCCTGAAAAATGATCGGAGACCGACCAGGATAATTCTGGATGAACAGCTCAGGATCCCAGAGAATTCCAATGTACTGAATGATCAGCAGGAAACCATAATTTTCTCCTCTTCCCGCAGAGAAAGGCTAGGACATGCTCGAATTGTAAGAAAGGAAAAGGAAGGATTATACATGGAAAATATCCTTGATGATCTTGGCAGCATGGGGTTCAGAAAGATTTTAGTGGAAGGCGGGAGGGATGTCATTAATCAGCTGATTCAGAGCAGAAGGATAGATTATTTTTATATTTATCTTGGGAACATAATAATTGAGGGTGATGGCATGCCGCTCTTCAGTTCCAGCCTTGAGATGAAACTGAAGTTCCTTCAGGTTTATAGGATGGGCGAGGGTGTAATTATAAATCTTGATCCGCAATCACTGTATATATGACTGAAAATCTTGAAAAGGGGGACCTCAGGTTCCAGTGGGCTTATGAGAGAATGGACGCTCTTTCGGCCATCAGAAAGAGGTTCAGGAAGGAACTTCCATTCAAGGGTGTTCGCATAGCAATGGCCCTTCACGTGGAAGCGAAGACAGGAGTATTTGCATATCTTCTCAAAGAAGGGGGTGCACAGGTGAGAATGGCTTCATGCAACCCACTCAGTTCAGATGACAGCGTCGTTGAATCCCTGAAAGTCACAAGAGGCATGGAAGTATACGCCAGGAAAGGCGAGACAGAGTCTGAATACTATGAGTATCTGAACAAAACTCTTGATCTGAAACCAAACATCATTATTGATGACGGAGGCGATCTTACAAAAATAGTCCATCAGGAAAGGCAGGATCTTCAGAAGGACATTTTCGGCGGGAACGAGGAGACAACTACAGGAGTTGTGAGGCTCAGAGCAATGGACAGGCAGAAAATACTGAGATTCCCAATGTTTGATGTGAACGACGCTCAGATGAAGCATTTTTTCGATAACAGATATGGTACAGGCCAGAGCACACTCGATGGTATAATGAATGCAACCAACACACTCATAGCAGGCAAGAGCGTTGTGGTGGCAGGATATGGGTGGTGTGGAAAAGGCATAGCAATGAGAATGAAAGGGATGGGAGCCCTTGTTACTGTTACTGAGGTGGATCAGGTTAAGGCAGTTGAAGCTGCAATGGATGGATTTACCGTCAGGAAAATGAGGGATGCTCTCAAGACTGCCGATCTGGTGGTCACAGCCACTGGAATGAGGGATATAATTACATATGAGGATCTACTTACCGCCAAGCATAATCTGATTCTTGCAAACTCAGGCCATTTCAATAATGAGATCCCGTTCAGAGAACTGGAATCCAGATCTATTGAGAAGAAGCAGGTAAGAGACTTTGTACGCAAGTACAGGCTTGAAAATGGCAACGAAATAAATCTAATAGCAGAGGGGAGGCTTGTGAACCTCGCAGCCGGGCAGGGCCACCCTGTTGAGATCATGGATATGAGTTTTGCTGTCCAGGCCCTTACAGCTGAATACCTGTTGAAGAATCATGAAAGCCTCAAGCCAGGAGTATTTCCAGTCCCAAGAGAGATTGACTACGAAATCGCAGAAATAAAACTGGATTCCATGGGAATCGAAATTGACACCCTCAGCGATGAACAGATGAAATATTCCGATAGCTGGGAAGAGGGCACGTGATCGAATTGGGAATACCAATGCTTCTCATTGTTATGGATGGCCTTGGTGACAGGCCCTGTCGTGATCTTGGAGGCCTTACGCCACTTCAGGCCGCATATCGCCCCAATCTGAATTCCCTCATAAGGAGAGGATTGGGTGGCCTTATGTATTCCGTTAGTCCTGGAATGACTACAGGCTCCGACACATCTCACCTGTCTCTTCTTGGTTATGATCCTGTACATTTCTACTCAGGAAGAGGCCCATTCGAGGCTATGGGGCTGGGTCTTAGATTATCCGGAGGTGACCTGGCTTTCAGAGCCAATTTTGCAACTGCAGACTCGGAAGGCACAGTCTTGGATAGAAGGGCCGGGAGGTTGGATGAAAATGCCTCTGAACTTGCAGATGCTCTGTGCATGGAAATGGATGGCCTCTCATTTCAGGTCAAAGCAGGAGTTGAACACAGGGCAGCATTGGTGGTAAAAGGTGATGGTCTAAGTGACAGGATTACAGATACAGATCCGCACTCATCCGGGGCAAAAGTTAAGGAAGTTCGGGCATTAGACAGGGACGCGCTTTTCACTGCAGAGGTCCTGAATAAATATCTGGCAGAAGCCAGATCAATCTTGGGCAAACACCCATTTAATTTCAGGCGAAAGGAGAATGGAAAGATGCCTGCTAATGAACTTCTGCTGAGAGGTGCTGGACTAACTCCCAAACTGCAGCCTTTCAGAGAAAAATACGGGTTCAATGGTACATGTATTGCCGGCATACCAATGGTAAAGGGCATTGGTTCTCTGCTGGGAATGAAAGTTCTGGAAGTCAAGGGAGCCACAGGAACCGTAAATTCAAATTTCAGGAACAAGATAGAAGCTGCTGTTGAGGAGATGAGGAATTCTACCTTTGTTATTGTGAACATCAAAGGTACAGATGCTGCCGGCCATGATGGTGACGCTATCCTGAAGAAAAGAGTCATAGAGAGGTTTGACAAGGCATTGGAACCGATAATGGATATTGATGTTACGGTATGCATTACAGGCGACCATTCCACACCATGTGATTTCAAAGAGCATTCAGGGGATCCTCTCCCACTTCTTATGTCATCCCCGGGAACAAGAAGAGATGGGGCAAGGTTATTTGATGAGATCTCCTGCATGAATGGCTCCCTGAGCCTGGGAAGTGGTGATGTGCTGCAATACATGAGGCAATTGTCTGGAAATGACGAAAAATATGGGGCCTGAGATTAATTCGGGCACCTTCAAAATACTTAAATACTTTGTACAATATGTCTGTCTGACAAAGAGATGACACCACCCTACAGTTTGTTTGAGAGGTTCAAGAACAGGATATTTGGGCTTGAACTTGAGAAGATTTCGAGGCAGAACAGAAAAAGCTACGATGTCTCAGTTTATTCTCAGGGTAAGGGGATTTTCTATTCGCTTATTTTCTCCATGATGCTCTGGTGGGTTCCAGTGGCCGGCCCAGCAATTGCAGGCTACCTCGGTGGAAGAAAATCAGGAACAATAGGTAAGGCACTTGTTTCGAGCTTTGTTTCTACTGCGGTTATAATAATGATTACACTTGCGCTGTCTCCTTTCAAAACTGGAGTTCTGGGCTCTACAGGTACGTATTTTTCGACAGGGGTTCTGCAGTTTTCACAGTCCAATCTGATAGCGTACACAGGGGTTCTTAATGACCTATATACAACTTATGGAATAATTAAGACATTGGCAATTATAATGCCAGGATCTATCCTTCTTCTGAACATATTCTCCTTCACTGGAGGATTCTACTCAAATATGAAAATGCAGGAGGAAAATCTATCGCACAGTTTCATGCAAAAGGATGTTGAAAGCAGGCTTTCATCTATAAAGAAAGTTCCATCAGTTAAGCTGGAGTCAAGAACAATAAAAGAATTCAATGATGGCTCAGATGACGACTCTGAATACGGTGGTTCCTGGTCCTATCTCTGAACAGTTTTAAGCTGAAGACACCTCAAAGATCAGGGAGGTACTCCCCCTCCCGGATTTTTTATTTACAGATTCTAAAGAGATTTACCAGTCTCAGCCATTCTCCATATCACTTCATTTAAAATCTCCACCCTGTAAAAATATTCAGCCTACGCAGTCAATTCTAGTTTTTTACTGTAGAAGAGTAACTCAATTACCAGTCTGTCCTTGGGTAAAGACATAAATGAACCACTTCGGATTCTAACATATCATTCTTGAAATCCTTTTTAATCCTCTTGATATAACAGCGGGATGATAGATATCCATCTCCTGAGGGAGAACCCAGAATTGTTCAGGGAAGCCTTCAAGGCAAGGGGATTCGATGATTCCGCCCTTGATGAATTCTTCAGCCTGGACAGTCAGTGGAGGGCAAAACTGAAAGATCTCAATAGTTTGAGGCATGAGAAAAACGAGATAACAACCACCATATCCTCCCTTATCAAGGAAGGAAAAGACCCGGAGGGCTCAAAGGCAAAAGTAAAGTCCATAAATGACAGAATTAGCGCTCTTGAATCTGAGATGACAGATATTGAGAATTCAAGATCTAAGATCCTGAACACCATGCCAAACCTGTTGCATGAATCTGTTCCTGTTTGCAAGGGTGATGAGAATAATCAGTTTCATAGTTTCTGGGGCAATGCAAAGGTTTACTCCGGAGACCTGGACGAATTCAATGGAGCGACAGAAGGACATGGAAAATATATGCTGACAGAAAGTAAACCTATCAGCCATGTTGATCTTCTTGCGTCCATGGATCTTGCTGACCTGGACCGTGCTTCTAAGGTTTCAGGCGCAAGGTTCTACTACCTTAAAAACAGACTGGTGAAACTTGAGCTAGCCCTTGTCAATTACGCTGTGGATTTTCTCTCAGAGCGGGGCTTTAATGTTGTAGAGCCCCCATATATGCTGAATCTCTCAGCTATGAGTGGTGCCACCGACATGGAGACTTTCAAAGACACTCTTTACAAAATGGAGGGTGAGGATCTTTATCTTATTTCCACATCAGAGCACCCAATCGCATCTATGTACATGGGAGAGACACTGGAACCATCTTCTCTTCCTCTTAGAATCGCAGGAGTATCACCATGTTTCCGAAGAGAGGCAGGTGCGCATGGGAAGGATACAAAAGGGATATTCAGGGTCCATCAATTCACTAAGATAGAGCAGTTCATTTTCTGCCATCCGGATGAATCATGGGATTTTCTCGAGGAACTCCTGCGTAATTCCGAGGATATTTTCAGAAACCTTGAGATTCCATATCGTGTGGTCAATGTATGTTCTGGAGAGCTTGGAAATCTGGCGGCAAAGAAGTATGATATAGAGGCATGGTTCCCTGCTCAGGGTAAATTCCGCGAGGTTGTGTCGGCTTCAAACGATACAGACTACCAGGCCCGATCACTTGGAATTAAATTCAGGGGCAAATATGGAAACCAGTTTGTTCACACTTTGAATTCAACTGCAGTTGCAACAACAAGGACAATAGTTGCAATTATTGAGAACTACCAATCCGAGGATGGGAAAAAAATAAAAATCCCGGAAGTACTGGTTCCCTATACCGGATTCGACACGATCAGTTAGATCGGTTATCTGCTCATGAAGGCTATCTTTGCGCTTGATGAGGAGTATTTTTTCCATCTATCCAGTATGGGGAGATGGTCTTCATCAACCATATCCATTACATTCAGATATTGAAGAATTCCCTGAACTGCGCTGTCTGCATCTCTGACTGCACTTATGAGATCACGGTTCAGGTTTGTAGAGTCTCCTCCTGTGAATAGCCCTTTGATTGACGTCATGTTGAATTCATTTGTAATTGGCTGCCCATGTGGCGTAAGGCGGAGCTGCCTTGCGTATTCTTCGCTAAGGAATGAGTAATCTGTTTCCTGTCCGGTTGCCTCAATGACATAATCTACCGGCATCTCCAGCACTCGGTCTTTTTTAGGAATAGGTTTTGCACGCCCCCCTTTGTCTGGAACCATCTCATTCTGCCAGTACCTCAGCGTTACGACTCTGTCGCCTTCTTTTACATATTCGAATGGAGTTACCTCCCACATGTAATCTACATGTTCCTCAACCGCTTCCTCCATCTCCTCCTCTGCATTCATAGACGGATACCCGGGCCTGTCGATGTCCCTTCTCCTGTACATTATATGGACATTCTTGGCTCCAAGCCTGAGCGATGTTCTGGATGAATCATTAGCAGTGAATCCACCGCCAATTATTGCCACATTCTGCCCGACATCTATATGCTCTCCGAAGCTTGTTCTTCTAAGAAATTCGGTCGCATGAATCACATTCTTTGCATCGCTTCCAGGAGTTCCAGTCATTCTTGGTTTCTGGTTGCCCACTGATATATAGACCGCATCATAGTTTTCCATGATCTCTTTGAATGATATGTCTTTGCCAACCTCTGTACTTAATTTAACATCTACTCCCTGATCTATGATGAACCCTATCTCTTTATCCAGAACTTCCTGAGGCAGTCTGTACCTAGGTATTCCTGTCTTCATGAATCCTCCCAGTGCAGGAAGTTTCTCGAATATTGTGACTTTGATTCCCTGAACTGAAAGATAAAATGCCGCGGTAAGGCCAGATGGCCCTCCCCCAATTACTGCAACCTTTTTTCCAATAAATCTTTTCCTTGGAATGTTGAGAACCTGTGAATAATCATCAAACTTATCAGCTGCGTATCTCTTCATATGCCTGATTGCTATTGGGCCGCCAGTGTCATATAAAACGCAAATATCCTCACATAAATGAGTACATACCCTCCCTATGATGGCCGGAAAAGGAAGATTTTCGAAGACTATCCGTACAGTCTGGGCCGGGTCTCCAACGGCACTGCTTCTTATGTATCCTCCTATATCAAGACTGGCAGGGCATGACTGCGTGCATATGTTGCAACCAAGACATCTGCTAGCCTCTGCAACAGCTTCAGAATCTGTATATCCTCTGACTGGCTCAAGCTTAAAACTTCCAATTCTCTTTTCAGGGTCTTCGTGTTCTATCTTTACTCTTTCGAAGTTAAGCATCTGAGGAACCTAATCTATCATTTCTACATCGGTAATAAACATTTTTTAGACTTATTCCTAAAAAATGGGAAAATAGAACTCATGTGTGTATCAATGATGGTATGGCAAGCATTGCAAAAAACAGATTAAAGAGAACAATTAAGCTCATCGCAATATACAGGCGGTTACCTGAAGTAACAAAAGTAACCATGGAGGTGAACACAACAGTTATTGGTGTAAAAATCAGAACCCACAGCCCCAGTGTTATAAAATAGAGGGGATCAACTGCAATTAATCCCTGAATTATATGAGTAGGATTCAGGTAAGAAGAATTAAAAGACGAATGGAATGAGGCAATCTGGGAGATAGAAACACCATCAGCTTTCCCATCTATGAAAAGAAGAATAACACCTACAATAATTAGCGAAAGGCTGCTCAATACTCCTACACGCAAAATAAGGCTCGTTATACTGTCTATGTCACGCTGCTTTGGCGGCATTTTCACCCCTCTTTGATTTTAAGAAAAGACCAGATATCATGGCTATTGCCACGACAATAGATATAATTTCCTCTATATAGGTTGCTATGACAAGCACCTTT
>JAJZZZ010000031.1 GCA_021797265.1 Thermoplasmata archaeon | reverse complement strand
AATAGAGTTCCGAGGCATTGTTGACGGTGAGGGAACCCTCGAAACTGCTGGTCCTGTAAGTGTAGTTCACAAGCTTCCCGCTTGAGTTGTATACGCCATAGCTGCCCAGGCCCATGGGAGCAGGCCCCGCTTTGTAGAGAGGAGTGTATGATCCGTTAGTCTTGGTCGGCCCATAAACAAAATTTGGGGGCAATTTTGCTTCTGAGGGTATGTTCATGTTTGACATCGCTCCGGTGATGAGCCTTCCGGTTTCTGTCCAGTTAGATCCCGGGGATACCGGAAGCGTCGAAAGGTTGCTGTGAGGTGCGGCAAGGGACAGGGAGGAGTTCCCTGATGTGTTAGAATTAAGTGCTCCGCTACTAGTCTGACTGCCGGTGAGCATTAATTGCGTGTTGTGTCCGGAAACCGGGAGGCCCGGTGAAAGAGAAATTAGCACCATCAACGCTGCAACAGCCAATGCAAGGAATGAAACGGTACTGGAAATGCGCACGGACAATAATCTGAATCAAACTATTAAAAAGGCTAGGTGCCCCAATGTTTGGATGATCAGCAACCAGTAAAAGCCATGAAAAACTGTTCCAGCATGGATGGAAACGGTTCAGGAGAACTGTTTATGGACTACAAAAAACTGGGTCATGCCATCAAGGTCGCCTGAACAGCGCAATGATGAAGCCCATATTCAGTGCTGCCAAACGGAAAAAGGACTAATTTGAAATGGGCTTGACCGGATTTGAACCGGTGACCTCCGCTGTGTGAGAGCGACGTCATAACCGCTAGACCACAAGCCCTGCAAGCCAGAATAACGTAAGATTATATTATTACTTTCCGCGGTTGTTCTGCTGTTAAGTGTTCCAGTCATATTTCCTCAAGAAGCCGTTCAAGAATGGCCGCCCTGACTGGCATCTCATTGACATCAAGGACTTCCTGGTCTGAATGTGCCCCATCTCCTACTGCACCGAGCCCATCAAGAACAGGGACGCCAAGGGCGGCGCAGAAGTTTCCGTCGCTCCCGCCGCCGGCTGAAGTTTCTTTGAGGTCTCTTCCAAACTCCTGCCCAATTTTCTTTGCAAGGCTGAAGAGCCTGCCAGAATCCGGGGTCTTTCGCATGGGTGGCCTGTTTACGCCACCTCTCACCTCTATCCTGACCCGGCTATCCTTAGGCCTGAATTTCTTCACCTCTTTCATGATCCGGTCGCCCTCCTCTTCAACTACAATCCTGAAGTCCACCTGCATGAATGCCTCGCCGGGTATGACATTCCTGGCAGTTCCTCCGTTGATGGTACCGACATTGACAGTTGTCTCCAATTCCTGCCTGTTAAGAGTCTGCAGGAATTGTACCATTCTTGCGGCCTCATTTATGGCGCTCGCACCCTTTGAAGGATCAAGCCCTGCGTGGGATGACTTCCCGATGAACCTGATATCAATGTCCCCCACTCCTTTCCTTTCTGTCTTGAGATTTCCATTAAGTGATGGTTCAAGCACCAGAACAGCTTCTGATTCCCTGGCCATCCCTTCGATGACCTTTCTTGATGAATCGCTTCCTGTCTCCTCGTCGGAGGTGACCAGCAGCGTAACCGGCCTCCCGGGATTTCCATGTTTCTCAAGTGCCTTAAGGGCCCAGACGGCCTGGACAAGCCCTGCCTTCATGTCGAATACTCCGGGGCCCCGTGCCATCTCTCCGTCCTCTGAAACAGAAAAAGGCCTCCTTTCAATGGTGCCCACAGGAAAAACAGTGTCATAGTGAGCCAGCAACAGGACAGGCTTCAGCTTTGATTCCAGATTGAACCTGACCAGGAGGTTATTTCCCGCTGAAATGTTCTCAAGGGCACTGACCTTACAGGTAATATTGTCCTGAAAGTAATCCTCAAGGTATCTTGCGCATCTGTCAAGGAGCAGCTTGTTTCCTGAGGGTGTCTCCATGTTCACCAGTTTCTCAAGGTCGCTGATCATTGCGGCCTGGTGGTCAAACAGGTAGTCAGAGGCTTTCATGATTAGATCAATGCCAGAGTGTTTTAAGAACTATTCCAATAGATCTGAATCGTTTTACCGGATGCTGGATTGTTCAATACAATGGACAGTTGGGTCTGAAACTCAGCTTTTTCACTTATTTTTCTGGGTTTCTCCTGTTTGGAAAAGCCTAAGGCAGGCTTTCCAGTGCTTGGATTATAGTAACCAACAGCCGTAAAGAATTATAACCTGAAACTAATATGTATTCCGTCCCAAAAATTAGTATATGTGATTTGTGAGCATATATGACGACATGGGACTATAACTCGTTTAGTCATGGGCTTCGGGTGAAGCATCTGGTGGGCCATCTGGCTATGACCTCCCGATCAGCGACAGACGAAAAATTCCCCATGGGTCAGTGGAATTATGAAACGTGAATAATTCCCGTTAAACTGGGGAAAAGTCTAAAAAATAAGGAGACAAGATGGAACAGCACGGTAATGTCGGCAGAGTCCAGAGCGATGACCTGCAATACGTTGTAGATACCGTATCAAGCCGACTTAACACGTATGACATACAGACGAACCCTGTGAGCGTCAGGTTCTACTACTTCAACAGCGACAATCCCCAGCTTTTTGAAGCGTTCGACGACATAAGGATTGAACTTATTCCCAAGGGCTACATCCCTTACCTTTCCCAGAATGGGGAGCATTTTCTGGAAGTTACGAGAAGGGTGAAGACTAAGTATTCCGGCGTGTACGTCAATGTGATTATGCTCATCCTGACTCTGATATCCACGATTTATGTGGGCTCGACATATGCGACTTATTTCATAAAGCCCGGATCCAGCGAGTACCTGAGCCTGTTCTACGGCTTCATATTCTTCTCACTGCCGCTGATGCTCATTCTTGGCATACACGAGACCGGCCATTACATCGTTGCAAAGAAGCATAAAGTCAGGGCCTCACTGCCTTTCTTCATACCATTTCCCGTAACCATCGGGACATTTGGTGCGTTCATCTCACTCAGGGATCCGGTCCCCAACAAGAGGGCAATGGTAGAGATAGGTGTAGCTGGTCCTCTGTTTGGATTTCTTACTGCACTGCCCCTTCTATTCGTGGCATCTTACCTGAGTCATGTTTTTGTGCCAATAGCAAACGCCCCAACAACCATATCACTCAATTTTCCCATAATATACAGCCTTCTCCACCTCACAACACCAGCAAACCAGCCAGTCTTCCCAATGGTTCTTGCAGTCTGGGTTGGCATGTTTGCCACTGCCATGAACCTGCTGCCGGTCGGGCAGCTTGACGGCGGGCATGTGGTAAGGGGACTTTTCGGAAAGAAAGCATCCATTGTGGACTACATTTTTGTAGCGTTCCTTTTTGTCATAGGCTATTATTATACCGGCTGGTGGCTTCTTGCCATCTTTGTGGTCATAATGGGCCTCACCCATCCTCCGGCTCTGGATGACTATTCCTCCATCAAGGGCAGGCAGATTGCCCTGGGCATCATTGGACTGGTCATGTTTGTCCTGACATTCACCATAATACCAATCCGGTAGTATTTTCTCATTTTTCAGGACCCAAAAGAACAATTTAATAGAAGATGGGTTCTTTGTCCTTAGGGGAATGAAGGACACCTTTACTCTTTTCATGGATTTTCTCAGGAGCAACAGGGAGGAAATTAAAAACAGCCTTGAAATGGCTGAGGGCTCCTGGAGGAGGGAACTGTATGGGACGGTCTTCAGGGAAAATTTCATAGCTGCACCGAAGACTGAACCTGTAACAGGAAAGGCAGTTTCGTCCACAGACAGCACTGAATTCATACGGGAGCTCTACAACGGGAAGAAACTCATACTGATACGTGCCTATACGGTGCTCGGGAAGAAGATTTACCCAAGCTTCATTTCTGAAGTTATTTCGGTTTCAAGGGATGACCTCCAGCAGTTCACAATCATGCTCATGGAGCATTCGGAGCATCTCAGCATAATAGATATGCTGAAGGAGGAGAGCCCTGACTACATTCTGGTGGACGGTTCACTCACAGGGAGAGTGTTCAGGAAATTCAGGGCACTCAATGCAGAGGGATACCGCGAATTCAGCAGGAAGTATATGGAGGCACTGGGAATTATGCTTGATGCAGCCTCCGCCAAAGGAATTCCAATAATATACATGGCCAAGAGCTCTGAATCCAAATTATTCAGGACATATCTTCTCAACCAGGTAAAGCAGAGAAAACACAGGGAAGAAACTCTCAGGGACGAGGAGGAACTCAGCGCAAGCGATCACTTCCTTGTGAAGTCTCTTGCCAGGGATGCAGGATACACGGTTCCACTCCTTCAAGCTGTCCCAAGGATCTGGGGAGAAGGCAGGTTTCCGGTCCTTACCACCCACCTGCTTCCAAGGGTAAACGATCTTCCCCTGAAAGTGGATGTTGTGTTCTCAACAGAAGACCAGGCCCCGGACACCACAGAGGCATCCCGCCTTCCGGAAGATGTGCTTAATCTCCTTTTCTGGGGATACGGGGACCTGAAGACATACAACATCTGGCTCGCTGATGTGGATCGCTTGGTGAAGTTCAGGAACAGTGAAGTGGAGAATATTTACATGAAGGCATTTGAGCGGGAAATTGGAGTAAGCTTTTATGAAACAAGAGGTGAAAGACGTGCAAGACTCAGGATCTGATCTGGGCTATGTTGTGGGCGACAATACTTCCGATATATTCCGTTTTGTCCTGTCAGAAAATTCGCAGGCCAAGAAGTGGGAATACGTCTACATGGACATCAATGGAAGCAAAGTGCTCGGAAGGGTTGAGAGGATCATTTCCAAGAGCGAACTTCTCAACGACAGCATGGATTACGAAAGCGTGAACAGGTATGTTTCCAGCGACCTGGATTACTCTGTCAACCTTTGCCTTGCAAGGACCCTTGGCTCAATGAACGGGGGAAACCTTGAGCTTTCCAGGGACCTCATCAGGCCTGGAACCAAGGTCTACAGGGCCACCAGCCAGATGCTGGAAAAGATCTTCAGGTTTGATGAGGATGAATCCCTGGATATAGGATACCTGGCTGACAGATCGGATGTCCGGGTATCCCTGAGTGTATCAGGCATGCGGAGGCATGTTGCCATTGTGGCCCAGACGGGCGCAGGAAAATCGCATACTGCGGGTGTCCTCATGGAGGAGCTTCTCAAGAAGGGTGCGTCTATTGTAGTCCTGGATCCCCACGCTGATTATGTGCTCATGAGGAAATCCCAGGCAGGCAGCTTCTACAGCAATTCAATCAGGGTCTTCAGGACACCGTTGAGCACCGGCAGGTATGACTCTTTCCAGCAGGGAATTGTCAACGAGTTCACTCTCAGGTTCGCTGACCTTGAAGCAGATGATGTTTCAGAGATAATGGGAATAAAGGAGTCCTGGACAAATCTTCGGAAGTCTGTGGAACTTTCAGTGAAGAATATGCATGGAAAGAGGGACCTTGAGGACTTTGTCAAAGCAGCAGAGTCTCTGGACCCTCCAGAAGATTACCACAAGATTGCAGGAAGGATCAGGCTTCTCTCAAAGGTCAAGAGCATTTTCGGGGACAGGACAACCGGGCTTGCAGACTACATACAGCCGGGCATGATGTCAATCCTTGACCTTTCAGGCATGGACCAGTTTCTTGCCAACTACTTCTCTTACAGGGTAATCAACGAAATCTATGAATCAAAACTCACATCCCAGTACAGGTACCCGGTTTTCATATTCATTGAAGAGGCCCACAATTTTGTTCCACCCGGTTCTTCAACACAGATATCCCAGATGATTAAGAAAGTGGCATCAGAAGGGCGAAAATTCGGCATATTCCTGGTCGTGATAACTCAGAGGCCGGGGAAGATTGACCAGGACGTTCTAAGCCAGTGCAACTCGGAAATAATACTGAGGATAACAAATCCACTGGACCAGAAAGCTATCCTTGAGAGTGGTGAAAGTATCAGCCAGGCAGTGATTGACGACCTCCCCTCCCTCAATGTGGGGGAAGCAATCCTCGTGGGGCAGTTCGTGAAGGTACCGGTAAATGTCAAGGTCAGATCAAGGGAGAGCAAGGAGGGAGGTGGCGACATTGATGTGGTTGCCCTTCTCAGGGAATCCAGAATGGAAAGGGATGAGAAGAACAGTGCTTCAGGGGACCTGAAGAGAATATCAAGGATACTGGGTGATTGAATGTTAAAATTTGTGCATATGTCGGATACGCACCTTGGAAGCCGCCAGTATATGCGTGATGATCGCGAGAGCGACTTTTACGATGCATTCCGGGAGGCAATGGATATTGCAATTGAGAGAAAGGTGGACTTCATCGTGCACTCAGGTGACCTGTTTGACACCTGGAGCCCATCCAACAGGGCACTGACCGAATTCAAGGAAACTGCCCTGAAGATGAAGGATGCGGGCATCCCAATGTACCTGATCATGGGGGACCATGACAGGCCAAAAAGGACAGATTACCCTGCTGCAAAGATATTCGACTTTCTCGGGATTACGCTGCTGGGCCATGACGGTGTTGAATCCTGCACTTATTCAAAGGACGGGGAAGAGGTGCTCATTGTCGGGATTTCCAACCTCAAGGGTTCCAGGAAGGACCAGCTCATTGAGGAATATGTTGAGGCAGACAAACTTGCACAGAATGCAAAGAATTCCATACTTATTTCACACCAGGCGGTAACCGGCTACCTCATTGAAGATGCTTGCGAGGCAAAGTATGAGGATCTTCCCAAGCATTTCAGCTATCTTGCGTTCGGACATGTCCACGATGGCGCCATAAAGGCAAACAGCTACCCGCTCTTTTCTTATGCAGGTTCCACGGAGATGAAGAGCATCAGGGAAATTAATGCCTTCCTGAAACAGGGAAAGTCCGTAAATCTGGTTACTCTGGAGAATGGGGAAGCAAAGGCTGAAAGAATTCCACTCACAAAGGTCAGGTACCAGTTACTTGTGGAATCTGACTTCTCCAGCTACAAAGAAGATATTGGCAAGGCTCTGGAGAAATACGGGGACAGGTTTGGCGGCAAGGCTCCCCTGGTGACAATACGACTGAACGGCTCCGGTGACAAGGAAGAAGTCAGGAGGGCTCTGACAAAATACCAGGACGCCAGCTTCCGGCCACCGGAATTCATTTCAGAGGCCGTGGAAATAGAATCGCGTCCGGGGATGGACACCGCATCAGATTACATAAAGGCATATTTCAAGGAGAATCCCCAGCTTGCTGAAATGGCACAGGAATTCTACAGGCATGCCCGCCAGGATAGGGAAGAAGCCATAAGATGGCTCAGAGAAAAACTGGGGATAGGTGAGTGAAATGATCATAAAACAGCTTGAACTGGTGAATTTCCTGTCCCACGCACATTCAAAGATTGATTTTGAAAAAGGTGTTACTGTGATCTACGGCCACAACGGTGCGGGAAAAAGTAGCATCATTGATGCCATAAAGTTCGCGCTTTTTGGCGAAAAGAGGGGTTCTGCAATATCGGACCTCATCAGGAGGGGCTCAGAGGAACTGGCTGTAACCCTCGATTTCACCATTGGGCAGCATGAATACCAGATTCAGAGGATGATGTCCCTTGGAAAGAGCGGGATAAAGTCAAGGGATGCCATACTCACAGAAGATAAATCTGAACTAGCGAGGACTGTTTCCGGTGTAGATGATACTGTATCCGGAATCTTAGGCATAGACAAGGATACTTTCATGAACTCCGTGTTTGTTGAACAGGGAGAGATAGATTCACTGATCTCAAAGACCACGGCGGAGAAGGAGAAGACTTTCAGCAAGATTCTGGGGCTTGATCTTCTGGGTGATTTTGCCAGGGATCTTGCTCAGCTTTCCAAGGATGCTGAAAGCAAGCTCTCGGCTTATACCGGCCTCGCAGACGACATTGACGAGATCAGGAGCGGCATCAAGGCAAAGGAGGAAAAGGCATCGGAACTTGGAAGGCAGCTTGTATCAAGAGAGCAGGAGAGGAATGCTCTCACGGCTAAGCTTTCCCAGGCTGAAAAGTCAAGGACTGAGGTGCAGGAGAAACTTGCCAGGCTGAATTCAGTCTCTGATCAGCTCCAGTCAAGGAGAAGGGACCTGGATGCAATAGCAGTAAGGGTAGACCGGAGGATGAAGGATATCCGGGAACAGAGGGACAGCCTGGAAAAACTGGGGAAGGAAGTGGACCACGACCTGCTGAGCAAGGCAGATTCCATTGGTGAATATTTTTCCCTGGCTGACTCACTCCCGGCAAAGAAGGAGCTCCTCAAGAGCCTTGATGAGAGAGTGAAGCAGATTCAGACAATTACCAGTGAAATCAAGAACCTGGAACAGGGGCACAACGCTTACCTTCTCATGGACAGGAAGCTGACCGACCTCAGGAACAGAAGGGAAGAACTTGAGTCCAGGGAGGCGGATTACAGAAAGACTGAATCAAGGATCAGGGAAGTAGATTCTGACATAGAAAAAAGGAAACAGGCACTGAAGGCCAGGGAAGGCATCCTCAAGGGCAAGCTTGGGCTGGAGTCAATCACATCAGCGTCAATACAGGAGGAAAAGAAGAAAATTGAAGGGTCAAGGTTGCAGTTCGAGGAAATGATCCAGAGCATCAAGAGTGAGGTCGGAAAGGCCAATCTTGACATCAAGGAAATATCCGACAACAGGGGAATGCTGTCAAATTCGTCCACCTGCCCTCTCTGCCTGCAGCCCCTCTCCAAAGAGCACATGGACCGGTTGAATTCGGAATACAGGGAGAAGGAGGATAAGCTCAGGAAGAGGCTTCTGGAGCTTGCGGAGCAGAAAAAAAACCTGGATGTGAAGAAAATTCAGCTCGAGCAGCGCCTTGAAATGCTCGGATCCCAGGACATTGAAACCCTCTCGGTGGATACAAAGTACATTGAATCACTGGAGAATGAAGCCAGTGAGCTCAGGAAGAACATTGAAGCACTCAGGGCGAGCCATGGGGCATACCAGACATACATGGCTGATGTGGTGGACACCGAGAAGAAGCTCAGGAACCTCACATTCACTTACAACAGGTATGAGCAGTATTCCCAGACAATTGCAACCACAGATGCTGATCAGCTGAAGAAAAAGCAGCAGGAGACCCATACAGATATTGAGAATTCTGAGAGGCGCCTCAGTGAAATGGAGAAGGAACTCAACATTGTCCCCGATCCAAACATAAGGCAGAAAATAAGGACAATGAGGGAGAAGGAGAAGACGAGGCTGCAACTTTACAATGAGCTTTTTGCCCTCAATTCCACGCAGGAAGGGGAGAAAGCACGGGTTGATTCACTGAAGAAGGAGATAGAACAGCTCAATTCCCAGCTTTCAGGCAAACCGGCACTGGATGAGGAGATGGCAGCAGCATCCAGGGAATATGAAAGGGTAAATGCAGACCTTCTAAGCAGCATTCGGGAGGAATCCTCCATAAAGGCTTTCATTGAGACTGAGAAATCGCAGGCTGAGGAACTTAAAGCAAAGCTTGCGGGCCTTGAACAGAAAAAAACCTCGCTCGATACCCTGAAAAACAGTATAGATGTTATCAGCAAGCTCAGGGCATGTTTTGACAGGGAAGGAATCCAGAAAGCCATCAGAAAAGATTCAGCAGTATACATAACAAACAAGGTCAGGGAATACTCCACTTCCTTCAATCTGGATTTCGACGATGTTAGCATAAATGAGGAGATGGGCATCGAGGTGTCCCAGAACGGAAACGTTCAGAGCATAGACATGCTCAGTGGTGGAGAGAAGGTGGCCCTTGCCATTGCATTGCGGCTGGCACTGGCAACGTATGTGATGGAAAGCATCAAGACAATAGTCATGGATGAGCCCACCACGTACCTGGACGAGGACAGGAGGAGCAATCTGATGGACATAATCCAGTACACCTTCAGGGGAGAGGAAACGCCTGTTCCCCAGATGATTCTCGTTACCCACCACAAGGAACTTGGGTCTGTTGCGGACAACGTTTATGAGATCTCCAAGAAGACTGGGGAGTCAAAGGTCATATCAGTCTGATCTGAAGAAGGGGTGAAGACAGGAAACCGCAGAAAAATTGAGTTCACTTCACACTCTATTTCATTTTTAGCACTATTCACGAAAAAGATAGTTATACACCCAATCGTTTATCGTAATTGTTCTAAGGGCAACCTTAGGGATGAAAGGATTTCCAAAATGAAAGTAAGCGCAGTTATTCCCACAATTAACGAAGAGAAAACTATCGGAGAGGTCATTGATGGGTTGAATAGCCTCGGGCATGAAGTTGAAGTCATAGTGGTCGACACAAATTCCCGGGACAGGACCAGGGAAATAGCTGCGGAAAAAGGTGCGAAGGTCATCAGCGAACCAAGGCGGGGCTACGGTGTTGCATACAAAACTGGCCTTAACCACGTTACTGGCGATATTGCAGTGTGCCTGGACGGAGACGGCACATACCCGACGGATATTGTGGGACCGCTCATACAGATACTCCAGATGGATGAGGTGGACTTCATCTCATGCGACAGGATATCCCTCAGGACAGCCAAGAACTATACCACGCTGCATTTTGTTGGAAACAGCATACTCACCAGGTCCATAGGCATGCTGTTCAAGGTGAGCCTTAAGGACTCCCAGAGCGGCATGTGGATATTCAAGGCGGGCCTGTACAGGGAGATGAGAAACCTCAGCGACGGGATGTCATTCTCCCAGGACATAAAGATTGAGGCAATCAAGCTTGGGAAGTTCATAGAAATTCCCATCAAGTACGGCGTTAGGATAAGCAAACCCAAACTCAACACCTGGAGAGACGGATTCACGAACCTTTTCTACGTCTTTATCAAGCGTGTCAACAATTCATAACCAATCCGCAGCCTGCCGAGATCTTAAATACTGACACTGAGAAAGGTTTTAGTTCATCTATGCAGATTACAATGCTGGCATGGCGATCCTCAAAAGGAAATCTTCCAAGGAAGAGCAGACAGACATCGAAGGCGTAAGGAAGTTCATCGACCTTAACGAGTTCAAGTTTCAGGAGGAAAAGGCAGACATAAGGTACGTTGCCAGGGTCGCTGAAATAAGGAGACTTGAGGATGTCAGGAAAATAAGCCAGTACATTTTTGAGGGTGATATACTGCTCATTGACTGCACAGCTGTTTCCGCAGAGGATTACACCATGAAGAGGATTACAGAGGAACTGAGGCGCCTGGTCCGTGATTCCAACGGCGACGTTGCTCTTGTGGGCAAGAGTTTCCTGCTTGTAACTCCACCAGGCATCGCCATAGACCGGAACAGAATAAAGAACCTCTAGTAAGAGGGAAGCCTTGTCCGCTTCACATCATCTGCAACGATCATATCGTTCATTTTCAGCTGGAACCTAACAAGCATCACGCCTCCCATGAGGACAGCAAGGGATGCGATCAGGAATTCTATCCCGTATCCGAATGAGTAGGCTACATATCCTGAGACAACGCCACTCCCTATCTGGCCGACTCCCAGAAAAGAGTTGTAGTAACCAATGGCCTTCCCCCGGTTTTCCGGTATGGCAAGTTTCGATATGGAGGTAACCCAGCTTATGCTGATGAAGCTCCAGAAGAATCCCATGAGCGCGTAGCTGAGAATTGCGAGGGGGATGGAGAACCGGAAACCAATGAGCAGGACCGCAAGAAAGGTGCTGAAGCCAAGAATACCCACTCTTGAGAACAGGGCCATGGACAGTGCCCTGCTTACGCCCATTCTGTTTATTGTGCGTCCGCTAATCCTGAAGGCTATGGCAGATGCAACGTTGTTCAGGAGGTACATTATGAAAACCTCTGTCTCAGTTGCATGGAGCACGTTGAGCATAAATACAGGGAAGGGAATGAAAAAAAGCTGGAACCCAAACATAAGGAAGCACGTATAGAAAATGTACAGCTTTGTCCTCTTTGCAAGTTTTTTGCCCACTTTCTTCAAGCTCACGGTATGTATGACATTTGAGGGAAAATAACGGACCCTTTCCACTGTTCTGATTGAAAAGGTCCTTGAGAGCTTTGGGCTGTTTCTCGATATCCTTTTCCGTGGCTCAGGGAGGAGTATCCAGGCGCTGATTCCCGCAAGCAGGTATATGAATGCAGATATGACATAGAGTTCCGGGAGGAAGTGGGAATTTGCATTGCCGTACAGATTAAGCATGACCGTGCCAATCCCAAGGCCTGCAACCAGCCCTACGTAAGAGACAGTGTTGAAGTTGGACATCACGTTGGGCCAGCGTTTCTCAACGGTGCTTTCAAGTATTAGGAGAGTCGCCACTGGAGTGCTCGCCATGGCAAGAACCTGGAATACGACCAGGGTAAGGGCGTACATCCCTATTGTATTCACAATGAGTATCAGAAGAAGGGAAAGAAAAGAGCCGAAGAAACCTATGAGGAGGAAGATCTTCCTTTTGCCAATGCTGTCTGACAGGTTTCCCCAGAATATGAGGGCAGGAACCGAGGCGGCAGAAGCTATGGAGGAAATTGTGCCCACTTCTATGACGCTTGCATGAAGGTAAAGCACAACGAACAAGGGCAACAGGGGTGAAGTGAGGCCACCGGAAACGTTGGAAAAGAGATAGCTAGTAAACCAGGCATATCCTTTTATCGCTGGAACCTTCTGTTCTCCGCCGGGTACAGGATCTTCCTTGTTTTCTGACATGCTGAGCCTACTTCAAGGGTCAGTTATTTTTCCTATGTATTAATTTATTCTTATGGGCAGAAGCGTAAGAAACCTTGCGCAAGCTCATATTTCCCAGTTAACCTTATAAGTGAATTGAAAATCCGCTGGAATGGCTGGAAATACCTTATCTATAAACAGGAACAGCACAGCCCTTGTACTGATCGATTTGCAGAAGGGCATACTTGGAAGGGACACCAGGCCCTACAAGGCGGTGGATGTTCTCTCCAATGCAGTGAAGCTTGTAAGGAAATTCAGGGAAAATAAAATGCCCGTCTTCTTCGTACATGTGGATTTCAGGAATGCAGTGCCCCTCAAAGTGGAATCAGACTCCACCATGGCAGGGGGAAATCCACCTGCAGA